>JAYEOP010000441.1 GCA_034723125.1 Bacteroidota bacterium
TTCAAGACAGCAAGGTACCTGACATCTATTTTTACTAAAAGTTCATTTAATTTCTGCTATTATAGTGTAAAAAGTAAAGGAGTCTCATTATGCAAACATTAACACTAGACATACAAGATAGTTTTATGCAAGACTTTCAAGATTTTATAGAGAAGTACAAGGACAAAGTTACCATCAAAAAAGACAAAAACATAGCATTAGACCCATACTTTTATGAAAGACAAGAAAAACTGCACAATGCAAGAAATGAAATTAAAAGTGGCACGGCTAAAATGTTATCTGAAAAAGAATATGAAAAAGAAATGGAAGTATTTTTTAATAATCTAGAGAATGCTTAGTGAAAATTTCTAGAAAAGATGAATACATAGTAGAATTACAACACATTTTAAAATACATAGCAAGCGATAAAATAAGTGCTAGTAAACAATTTAAGCAAAAGCTTGACAAACAAATAAAAAATATCCCAAACTTCCCCTACAAGCACAGGAAATCTATATATTTTGATGATGATAATGTTTATGTTTTTGCCAATATTGACAAGCAAGCGGTATTGAATATTTATAACATTCCGGAAAATTATTGCTGGAAACCGGTAGATTTACCTGATGGGAAATTGAAAGCAGTTGAGCGTTTTAATAATGAATTTTTATTTTGTATTGATGAAAACATTTATAAATATTTTATTTCAAGTAATGCAGTTTTCCCTTATTTAACAGACAAAGCATGCAACTTAATCCTTAATAATTATTTTAATAATGAGGTTTATTTTATTGAAAATAATACAATAGAAATTTATAATTATTCATCAGGAAGTTATTTGAATGAGGTAGTTTTTAATGATGAAATATTAAATGTTCATTTATTGTATAATTGAGCCCAATTAAAAAGTCATTGGATAACAAATATTCAAAAATTATTAAAATTTGTCATTCGGTAGTCATTCAATGGTCATTAATAGTTATTTAATACACTACTCCAAATGATGTAAAGCGAATGACGCACGTAGTGCTAATGACAATTAATGACGCCCGAAGGGCTAATGACAGCTAAATAGTTATTTAATATTGATAAAAGAAGACCTCAATAATGTACAAAAATATTCAAATAATTAAAACCGAAGACGGCTCGCATACTTTGTATGTGCCTGAGTTAGGTGAGCATTATCATTCGATTCACGGAGCTGTGCAGGAGTCGTTGCACATTTTTATTAATGCAGGTTTGAGATATTTAAACAATAATTCAAATAAAATAAATATTCTTGAAATTGGTTTTGGAACAGGGCTAAACGCATTATTGACCTTCATGGAATCAGAGAAAAACAATCAGGAAATTAATTATACTTCGATTGAAGCTTTTCCTTTGGAAGAAGAAATTTATCAAAAGATCAATTATTCCGGGCTTTTTCAGGATAAAAATATTAGTACTGCATTTTTAAAAATGCACAGGGTAGGGTGGAACAAATTTGAAAATATCACTAAAAAATTCGCTCTTAAAAAGATCCATCAGAAAATCGAAGATGTCATTTTCCCTAAAAAAGAATATAATCTTGTGTACTTTGATGCGTTTGCTCCTAATGTTCAGCCCAACTTATGGATAGAAGATATTTTTATCAAGATTGCCAAATCAATGAAAAAGAATGGAATTTTAACAACATATTCTGCCAAAGGAAAAGTTAAAAGAGCCTTGAAAACATCGGGATTTACAGTTGAAAATATTCCCGGTCCTCCCGGAAAACGAGAAATAACAAGGGCTATATTAAAAAATAAATTTAAAATTTAAAATTTAAAATTACTAAAAGATATTTTATAAAAATTATTATTAATTCTTTTTGTTTTTTTAAGATAAAAAACTAATTTTGCAACCCGAAAAAATAAAGATAATTAAAATGAAAAAAGACATTCATCCAAAAGATTACAGATTCGTTGTTTTTAAAGATATATCGAACGATTATACATTTTTAACAAAATCTTCAGTTCATACAAAAGAAACTATTAAATGGGAAGATGGTAAAGAATATCCACTCTTTAAGCTTGAAATTTCAAATACATCTCATCCATTTTATACAGGTAAAAT
>JAYEOP010000442.1 GCA_034723125.1 Bacteroidota bacterium
AAGTTTGAGAACCTGTATTGATTGTTGAGTTATTTGTTAAAACAAAATGATTTTCATTAAAGCATTGCTGACTGTCATTGATACTAAATGTAGAATTAGGGCTTGGGAATACATAAGTTGTTTTGCTCAATGTATCAGCACAATTCAAATTGGAGTTAGCAATAAGAAATACCGTAAAAGTGTCATCAGTTGCATAAGTGTGAACAGGGCTTGTAGTATTGGAAGTTGAAGCATCACCAAAATTCCAGCTGTAAGTTTGAGTACCTGTATTTATTGTTGAATTGTTTGTGAAAACAAAAGAGTTACCATTAAAACATTGCTGACTGTCGCTAATGTCAAAAGCCGTAACGGGAGAGGGGAATACAATTAAAACTTTGGTTAAAGAATCTTTTGCTCCTGTTTCTGAAATTGCTAATAGTTTTACAGAGAAAGTATCATCCGAATTATAAATATGTGATGGATTTGTTAATGTTGATGTGTCGCCATCGCCAAAGAACCAGTAGAATGAAATGTTTCCCCAATTTATAGTTGTGTTATTTGTAAAAACAAAAGTATTTTCATTGTAGCATTGTGCACTGTCATTTATCGCAAATTCAACGGAAGGAGTTGGAAATACGTAAACGGTTTTTGAAATAGAATCAAGGCAAGCGTTAGCAGTAGAACTTATAACTAATTTTACTGTGAAAGTATCATCGGTGGAATAAACGTGAACAGGGTTTTGTAAAGTCGATGAATTTCCATCTCCAAAAGTCCAGTAGTAAGAAATCGCTCCCGAGCTAATTGTGGATGTACTTGTGAAAATAAAATTGTTATCTTGAAAACTTTGAGTAGAATCATTTATCGAAAAATCTGCATTAGGCATTGGATGAACGTAAACATTTTTGGAAATGGAATCATCACAACCAAGAGATGAATATCCTGCCAATTTTACTTGGAAAGTATCAGGAGATAGGTAAGAGTGTGTACTGTTAATTGAGGAGTCTGTATTTCCGTCTCCAAAACTCCAGACTTGATTGTAAGTGCCTGAGGAAATTGATGAGCTGTCGCTAAAAACGAAACTATTTCCAAACAAGCATTGAGAACTATCGTTGATAGCAAAATCAATTACGGGATTTGGATAAATAATTGAGGTTTTTAATGCAGAATCTTTACAGAAGAAATCCGAGATTACCATTAATTTTATAACAAAAGTATCAGGATATCCGTAAATGTGATTAACGTCAAAAGATGATGAAGTATCGCCATCATCAAAATACCATGTCTGTGAAAAAGTATCGGCAGTTATAGTTGTATTGTTTGTAAAAACAAAATTATTTGAATTTAAACATTGTGCACTGTCGTTGATTGTAAAAGCAGCATTTGGTTGTGGATGTACATGGATATAGGTGTTTTTAATAATTGAGTCACGGCAGTTAAATGCTGAAATAGCAGTTAATTGAACAGCAAAGGTATCTGCATAAAGAAAAGAATGAACTGGATTAGTTGTTGTGGAATAAGTTCCATCATCAAAATTCCATAAGGCTGACAAAGTACCTGAACTAATGGTTGATTGATTTTGAAATCCAAAAGCATTATTTTCAAAACATTGAGAGCTGTCCCAAATTGAAAAATCTGCAACAGGCATTGGTAAAACATAAACTGTTTTATAATTTGTATCAATGCAACCTAAAGCGGATGTTGCACTCAGCATGACATTAAATGTATCGTCCTGAGTTATGTATGAATGATTTACATTTACAGAGCTTGAATTTCCTCCATCATCAAAATCCCAATAATAATTGCTTAATGTTCCCCATTTTATTGATGATGTGTTTGTAAAAACAAAATTGTTGTATTCAAAACATTGAGTGCTGTCATTAATTGTAAAATCCGGTTCGGGAAGTGGAAATACGTAAGCTGATTTTGTTGCTGAATCTGAACAATTTAGGTTTGAAGTTAAAATTAGTTTAACCATAAAAGTATCATCCGAAGCAAAAACATGTGTTGGATTTACATTAGGTGAATTTGTTCCGTCATCAAAATTCCAAAGTGAATTAAAAGTACCTGAATTTATATTGCTTTGATCAGT
>JAYEOP010000443.1 GCA_034723125.1 Bacteroidota bacterium
TGGCGGTGTTATCAGAGAGAATGAAAGTTTTATTGCAGTGGGAGACTCAAAAATAATAGCAGGTGATCATGTGGTTGTATTCTCAGGACCTGATGTAATCAATAAGGTAGAAAAGTTCTTTAACTAACTCAAGTTTCGCATTTGAATATAAAGAATTGACATTCGGAAACTTATTAAATGTCGAGTTGTGATAACATAAAGAAAATCAATAGTATAATAATTCCATAATGAATTGTTTCATACTTTGTGATTCTTAGTGTCTTAGAGCCTTCGTGGCTAATTATCAATATCTTGCCACAAAGACACCAAGGCACAAAGTAGCACTAAGAAAAAATACACAGAATTATTATGCGAAACTTGAGTTAACTAATCAGTTAGCTACAAATCATAAAAATCAACTCAAACAGTTGGTAATATTTTTATAAATACGATATTTGCATCAAATATTTTATTCTAAATGATCAAATTTAAACTAATTATAAATGTACTAAGTCGTCTGATTGTTCTTGTGGGGGTATTTATGCTTTTAAGTTTGGTACCTTCATTTTATTATCATTCAGGGGATCATATAGCATTTATTATATCTTCAATAATATCCATAGCATCAGGTTCTTTACTTTATTTTTTAACTCGGAACAACGACCATTCACCTGGGAAAAAAGAAGGATATTTTATAGCTACACTTGGATGGATAGTAATTTCGCTCTTTGGTTCACTTCCTTTTATATTAAGTGGAGCAATCCCTAGTTTTACTAATGCATTTTTTGAAACAATGTCAGGCTTTACAACTACAGGAGCATCCATACTTACAGAAATTGAATCATTACCAAAAGGGATTTTATTTTGGCGAAGTATAATTCAATGGATTGGAGGCATGGGAATAATTGTGTTAACAGTAGCAATAATTCCATTTCTCGGTATTGGTGGAATGCAACTATTTGTAGCAGAAGTACCAGGACCTACTCCTGACAAATTACATCCAAGAATTACACAAACAGCAAAAAGGTTATGGATTATTTATGTTATTTTTACGCTTGCTGAAACTATTTTGTTGAAAATTGCAGGAATGTCAATTTTTGATGCTGTAAATCATAGCTTTACAACAATGGCAACTGGTGGTTACTCTACAAAAAATGCTAGTATTGCTGCTTTTAATAGCCCATACATACATTATATTATTACCGTTTTTATGTTTATTGCCGGAACAAATTTTACACTTTCATACTTTGCATTTAACGGTAATTTAAAAAAACTTATAAAAGACGATGAGTTCAAAAATTATTTTTTACTCGTTCTTTCAGCAGGATTAATAATAGCAGCTATATTATATTTGGGAGGAGGATTAAATCCTGAAAAATCCATCAGAGATTCTATTTTTCAAGTAGTATCAATAGTAACAACAACAGGTTTTGTTACTGCCAACTACGAGCATTGGGGATTATTTGCTACTATCTTTATTTTTATATTAATGTTTGTTGGAGGTAGTGCAGGCTCTACAGGTGGAGGTATGAAAATAATTAGATTACTATTACTTATAAGAAATACAAAAATGGAATTTAAGCGTCTTATTCATCCAAGAGCAGTTGTTTCTGTACGATTCAACGCTAAAGTTGTTCCTAATGAAGTTATTTTAAACATTCTCTCATTTTTCTTCTTGTATATTTTAATTTTTGTTTTTTCAAGTTTGGTAATGATAATATTAGGATTAGATTTTTACACAGCAATAGGTTCAGTTGCAGCTTCACTTGGAAATATTGGTCCAGGTATCGGGGATGTCGGTGCTGTAGGAAATTATGCGGAAATTCCTATTTTTGGAAAATGGTTTCTCTCATTTTTAATGCTACTTGGTCGTCTTGAATTGTTTACAGTTTTAATTTTATTTACAAAAATATTCTGGAAAAAATAAACCTTAAGAGGGGTCTATAAATAGTGCAAGCGGAAAAGGTGGAACAGCTAAAACTACGGCAAAGCAAATTTGATACAGCCTGTACATATTATTACAGGGCAAGCAGGAGCATGATTATTTCATGAAACTTGAAATAATATCGAA
>JAYEOP010000444.1 GCA_034723125.1 Bacteroidota bacterium
TGGAGACTGAGGACTGTTTTTGACTACACGTCTTCTGTTTGTCGTGAAGATCTATCCAGTTAGATAATTGGTTATATCGCATCGCGATTGAGGGACTGCTGACTCAACATAATTTAAACTGTGATAAAATATCGAATACCGACCGCGTTCGCTGTAGCTTTAGCGGTTGCGAAACAAGGAATTATGAATAATGAAGTTTGCTGACATACAAAAGTTGCTCTGCGTAAGCTTTTTTTTCAATCGTTTTTCTGACTTCCAACTGCTAAGAGAAAATGCTTAGTCTCCGGCACACAAAGCTCAAGATTGAAGACTACCAATAGTGAGGGGAATTTTCCATATATAATTAATCAAAAAAAAATGTATTGTAAATACCTTGTAATCAGATTTTAAGTATGAATAATAAAAATAGTAATAATTTTTTGTAACAAAAATTGCTAAGAGTTCGTCATAAGATTGAATTTAAAATTTAGTTAAACTTCAAAAAAATAAATCATGAAAAAATTAAGTATCTTTACAATAATAGCAATCTTTCTTTTGACTTCTTTCAGTTCATTTTCTATTAACAAAAATAATGATCAAAGTAAAGCACAGAAGAATGTAAAATTATATGAAATAAAAAAATATAAACCTGTGGAAATAACAATTAAATATAAACTAAAAGATACTTCTACAGTACGCCTTGTTTTGTTTAGTGAAGATGGTGAAGAAATGATAATTCTTGAAGATTCTTTTAAAGAAGCAAAAAAATATTGCTACAAAATAAATACTAAGGACTTAACAAAAAACACTTATTTCTATATTCTTGAAACCGATTATGGAATTTATTCAAAGTCTTTTACACTTTAGGGAAGTTCTATAAAAAATATAACTTTTTTTTAACATTCACTCAATTTTCATATCTTTTGATAAGCAGGATTAACGTCCTGCTTTTTTTTATATAATTTTATGTATTGTCCAATATTCTTTATTTCAAGCTTTAAGCCTTGTTCTTGTTTATAACTATTAGAAAAATAGGCTGAAAGCCTTGTAATACCTGATGCAATTTAAGAACAAAAAAAACAACAGACTGAATTGTGTAACAAATTGATAATTTTTCTTATTTTTGACAAAAAAATATATCACAAAATAAATAAGGACAAAATGAAATTAAAAGGAAAAATTGTATTTATAAGCGGAGCGAGTAGTGGGATAGGAGAAGCAACTGCAAAAGCATTTGCACAGAAAGGTTCAAATTTAATTTTATGTGCAAGAAGAAAAGAAAAACTTGACAAACTTGCTAATGAATTAAAGAAGAAATATAAAATTGATATTTACACTTTTAAACTTGATGTACGTGATAAAAAAGCTGTAGAGAAAAGTATAAATGAATTTCCTGAAAAGTGGAAAAATATTGATGTACTTGTAAATAATGCAGGTTTATCACGAGGACTTGATAAATTACATGAAGGATTAATTCAAG
The DNA here is from genome assembly GCA_034723125.1 of Bacteroidota bacterium. NCBI lineage: Bacteria > Pseudomonadati > Bacteroidota > Bacteroidota bacterium. The sequence continues at coordinate 1,460 of JAYEOP010000444.1, forward strand.
ATTGGGAAGAAATGATTGATACCAATGTAAAAGGTCTTTTATACCTTACTCGCATAATAGTTCCAATAATGGTTAAAAATAATAAAGGACACATAATTAATATTGGCTCAACAGCCGGCATTCATGCTTATCCGGGAGGAAATGTATATTGTGCAACAAAAGCCGCTGTGCAGTTCATTAGCAACGGATTAAGACAGGATGTTGTAGATAAAGCCATAAGAGTTACAAATATCCAACCCGGCATGGCAGAAACAGAATTTAGTAATGTACGTTTTCATGGAGATAATAAAAAAGCTGATAGTGTGTATAAAGGAATAAAACCACTACTTGCTGAAGATATAGCCGATATAATTGTTTACACAGCCTCAGTACCTGCTCATGTTCAAATTTGTGAAGTAACAGTAACACCGACTAATCAAGCAACAGGAGGAGTGATTTATAAGGAAGGTAGTTTCAAGTAAGCAGGACGCAAGATACAAGATGCAGGATGCAGGATACAAGATGCAGGATACAAGATGCAGGATACAAGATGCAGGATACAAGATGCAGGATACAAGATGCAGGATACAGGATGCAGGATACAGGATACA
>JAYEOP010000445.1 GCA_034723125.1 Bacteroidota bacterium
TATTCCTCTGTAAATATTAAACTTTTTTATATCTCCTTTTTGTCTAATTTCCCATTTTATTTCTATTTCATTATCACTTTTAACACTTACATTTCTCAAATAAATACTTTCAGGAGTATTAATAAAATTTGTTTTTATCTCAAGCTCGTTTGAACTTGATGTAAAATTATTATTTAAATTCCTTGCTCTGATTTTAAAAACATAATTAGTATCATTTTCTAAATTATTTATCACAATATCTTGCACGGAACCAGCAACTGTGTATAATATTTTAAATTTGTTTTTCCCCTCAATCTTCACTAATATCTCATAATTAATACTATCAATATCCCACGCTATATATCTGTTCCAATTTAAACTTACAGTTTTACTACAAAAGTTTTGACTTATATTTAATTTTATATTATTATGTTTATCAGAAAAAATACTCAGATTTTCGCAACTATCCATTGCAACAACTTTATAAACAAAAGTCTGATTTCTTGGATCTCTTATCGCTTTATCCGTAAAATATGTATTTGTATTTCCTATTAAAGTATCAATGATTATATTCATAGCACCATTTACGTAATAAACGATATATCCTTTAGTATCTTTATCCTTACTCTTTTCCCATCCAATAATTACTCTTCCGTTTTTTACACTTACAGAATCAATATTTATTTTTTTTGGTGGATTTTTATCAATATTCAATGTATCGGAATAAATCATTTTTTGATTTCCGCATTGTATAATTGCAACTATAAAATATTCCCAATTATTTGAAACAGTACCAGCTCCTATATGTACATATTCATTATTAAAATAACTTTTATTTTCGTCTATTTTTTTAAAATTATCAGTAGCACTTTCTCTACCGTATATCTCATATTTATTAAATTTCTGACATGTATCATTTACAACATTCCAAATTATTGTAATATCATTTTCCTTTTCACATATTCTTATTATATTGAATGCGAAAACTTTAATAGTAAAAGTTAAAATTATTATTATTAATGTTAATTTTTTTAACATATTTCTTATCCTAATTTCCTTAATAACATATTATCTTTGAATTTATTATGTTTATTTGTCTTATACATTAAAATCAAATTTTATCAAAAATACAAATCTAATACGTCTCAACAAAATTATTGCCAGTTCTGGTTATTGTTCAAGACGTAAAGCTGATGTTTTAATTTCTAAAGGTCTTGTTACCGTAAACCGCAAAGTTACTACTGATCTTGGAATTAAAATAAACGATAATGCCGAAATAATAATTAATGGTAAAAAATTAAAAAGACAAAATTTTGTTTATATACTATTAAATAAACCCATAAATGTTATTACCACTAATTATGATCCACAAAATAGAAGAAAGGTAATTGATTTAATTGATTTAAAAAATATTAGAGTTTTTCCTGTAGGACGACTTGACAGAAATACCACCGGAGTATTACTTTTAACAAATGATGGAAAATTGACTAATTTTCTAACACATCCATCAAATAATATTACTAAAATATATAAGGTTACCCTTGACAAAAAATTTAATGAAAGCGATATTTCTAAACTTCAGAAAGGAATAAATCTTGAAGATGGTATTACTAAAATTGATAAAATTTTTGTTTTTCCTAAATTTAAAAATATCATACAATTAGAAATACATTCAGGTAAAAACCGTATTGTTAGAAGACTTTTAGAACACCTTGAATATAATGTATTAGAACTTGATAGAATTTCTTTTGCAGGAATAAAATATGGTACTTTAAAAACATCTCAATCAAGGTTACTTAATAGTAAAGAATTATCTTTACTTAAAAAACAACAAAAACGTTAATAAAACAATAATTTCTGTTTATAATTATCTTAATAATTATATAAAAATGTTGAAAAATAATAATACATATTTTGAGTAAATATTATCCCCAAAACTTTTTTATTTTTACCCAATAATTTTATGTTTTTCAATATTAGAATAACTAAATAATTTAGTTTTCAACCGTTAATAAGCTAATTTTTATTAACGTTAATAACGAATAATTTTAATGTTAATAAAAATTAGCT
>JAYEOP010000446.1 GCA_034723125.1 Bacteroidota bacterium
TTGCTCAATAGCTACGGCTATTCAGAAAAATTTGTGCCTTGCATCTTATTCATTATCTTTGTTTCTTAAAAGAAATGTATTTATAGAACCTCCCTATAAATTTCATAGTATAAAAATAGAAATTATTCCTTTGGTGGCAAATTATCTTTATCTACAATTTGTTGATTTTTTTAGACAATCTGACGGTTGGGCCATGCGTAGTGCGGGATTTCAAGGCACCTTGCTTTTATTTTACTACTAAATTTTCTTATTTGCATAATCTTCCCTACTCATCACTATAGCCCGCATTACGTATAGCCTTTGTTGTAGCCAGTTCTATTTCTTCAATCGTTGGTAATTCAGATTTAATATTCTTTGGAATTGCTCTACTTAATTTATATTCTGCTATTCCTATTGGTTGAGAAATTCCTCTTAAAGAATATTCTGCCTCAATCTTATCCCTTTCTTTACATAATAATATTCCAATTGTCGTGTTGTCATTATCTGTTTTTAATGTGCTGTCAACAGCAGATAAATAAAAGTTTAATTTGCCAGCATATTCGGGTTTAAATCCAGTTGCTTTCAACTCGACAACTACATAGCAACGCAATTTGGTATGATAAAATAGTAAGTCAATAAAAAAATCTTTTTCTCCAACTTCTAAATGATATTGTCTGCCAATAAAAGCAAATCCCTTGCCTAATTCTAACAAAAACTTTGTAATGTGTTTTGTTAACTGGTCTTCAATGTTCTTTTCATTAGCATCTTTACTTAAAGTAAGAAAATCAAATAAGTAAGGGTCTTTTAATGTCTGATTTGCTAAGTCTGAATTAGGTTTTGGAAGTGATTCTGAAAAATTCGTTATTGCTTTTCCTTGTCTTTTAAATAAATGATTTTTAATTTGCAAATCTAATACATCTCTTGACCATCCATTTTCAACAGTTTCACTTAAATAAAACAATGCTTCATTAATATTGTCAGACTTGCTGATTATCTTTATATTATGTCCCCACGGAATTTGTGCAACAAATCGTTGCACTTTTTCAAAATCAGATTTATAAAATGTGTAAAAACTTCTCATATAAAAAAGATTTCTTCTCGAAAAGCCTTGCATATTAGGGAATTCAGATTTTAAATCTTTTGATAAGTTTTCAACTATCGAGTTTCCCCACCCTTGATTTTCTTTCTTTTCAAACAAGTCTTTTCCAATATCCCAGTACAATTGTAACAGTTCCGTATTTGCAGAAAGTACCGCCTTTATCTGGGTTTTCCTTATTCTTGTTTTCAGCCTATCTAGCCATTCAATGTATTCTATATTTTGTTTTTTTATATTCATATTGTATTTTCTACAAAGATAATCCTAATTTTTGGTTACTAGATTTCTTACTATCTGTTTTAAACGCTGTCCCGAATTGGCTACAACGTATGAATATACGTCATATTACGTTTATTTTCACTATAGTCTGTCAAAAGCTACGTTTATTCCGCCATTTTATGGGAATAAACGTAGCTTTATCAAGTTCCATTTTTATAAAGATCATCTAAAGGGTTTCTAAATTTATTAATTTCTGTTTTTTGCGACATGTTTATAAATTTCTCTAGTTTTAATATTTTCATATCCAAATAAATTTTGAATATATCTTAAACCTATTTGCAAATGTAATAATTATTTTTTATTTTATTGGTTGTATTTAATCTTTTTTAAAAAGCAATCTGTCATATTAAAATTACCTTAAATAGTGCCTCTTAGTAAATTATCTATTTTAATAAAATGAAATATTTTTTATCTGCCTTTGCCGTTAGGCAAGTGAGATTTTCATTTTTTGGAAATGCTTGAATTCAAGTTGAAAATGCAATTTTTTGTTAATGAATAAATATTCCTTAATTAAAGTAATTCCCTAATGCAACATTACTCAGTAAATTTTAGTATATATTTGAAGAAAAAAAAATATGCAAGAGAATTACAAACCGCCCTATATAAGTTCAGGTGATGCTTACTCAAGAGCAATGGATGTTTTAAAAAATAATTTTTTAAATGTATTGTTAATATTTGTTGTTGTAGCTGTTC
>JAYEOP010000447.1 GCA_034723125.1 Bacteroidota bacterium
CAAAAATTAAAATTTAACTTAAAAATCAACAAAAATGAATTATTTAAAATAAAAAAGTATCAAAAAAAATGAAATGTTGCCAAAATACAATCACTAATTTTAAAATTACCCGAAAAAATTTAACTTTACTCAAAGTTCATCATTTATTAAAATTACATATAAGCACTGTGTAACTTTTGGTTTCGCCCGCCTGTCGAGCCTTGGCAGGCAGGCTCAACAACGCACATAAAAACCATAGGTGGCCATGCACTATGGGTTTTTATATGCTTAGGTGTTGTAGCCAGTTTTTTTTATTCATTAGGTCTGATAGTAGGGCTCGAACCTACGTCCATCCGGTCTAAGAGCCAGACGCTCTACCACTGAGCTATATCAGACTTAGATAGGTGCAGGGCTCGAACCTGCGTCCATTCGGGTGTAGAGCCGAACGTTCTACCACTGAACTAACCTATCTAATTTCTTTCAGAAAATAATGGTTTTGCATTTTTACCTGAAAAATATTTATGTCTTTTAAGAACAGTTGCTAAATATGGATTGGAAACCGTTACTCCGTGAACAAGTTCTGGTGTAGGTTTAAATTCTGCTACTCCGTGAACTCTAGGTGCAATCCAACCTGATTTTTCAGGATTAACTCCTGCCTGTTTACAGTATTTTACAACTAATTCTTTATTACAATTTTCTTTTCCTTGAAACACTTCCCAAGGTAATGGTATTTTATTCCAAATCTCGGTATTTGGGTCAAGTTTTCCACCTGTAGAATGGTGCCAAGCGACAACATCAGCAGCCATTAATCTAAGAACCTTGCCAAAACAAATTTCATCTAAAATATAATCCATACCAAGAGCATAAACGATATTCATCCAATTATCTCTTGCTTTGTTCCAAGCTCCAGCTTTATTATTCCAAGTTGTAGAGTCATTACCTCTTTTCACAATCATTGTCTGTCTATTTATGTCGCTTTTTGACCATATTTCATCTAATAATTCAGCTATTTCTTGTAAAATCCCTGTCCATTTCCCTAAAAGTTCTCCTTTATGTTTGTCAGAAAGATTACTTAAAACCTCTTGACTAGTATAGATATGTGAAATTGCCCACCAATTTGTTTTATTATTCCGTTCTAGCCTAGTTTTAGTTTTGAAAAAGCTTAAGACAGAACTTGTGGAAATTCCTTTACAGCGATTTAATAGCATTTGAGAAATTTCATCAAAAGCCCTTTCTTGGCTTGTGTTAGTGAATACATTCCTTAAATTACATCTAGAATTATAGTAAGCAATGAAACAAGCAGAATTAAGGTCTTTACTGAATTCTGAAAACTCTATTTTATGAGCTAATCCGTGTTTTCCAATTTTTTGAAATTCATTTTTTTTAATTTCACGACTGTATTTAAATAATTTCTTCTCTAGTCGTTTTAAAAGCCTCCATTTTTTGTTATAATTCCTTTTGCTTAGTTCTAAGCCCTTTTCTTTTCGTTGCTCTTTATTTAATCTATCTGATAGATAATTATTAGAGCCAACTTCTTTAAATATTATTGGTGAGATTTTCTTAATAAAATCTTCAATTTCACTAATATTATTATAGTCTATTAAATCCTTTTCATTTAGCTTAAATATTTCTATTGTCTTTTTGATTTGTTTTTCAGCTCCGATTGCAGTCGTAAATTCCTGCATCATTGAAGTGTAACCAAAAAGAGTTTTTTTAAGGGAACCTTTTGCTGCCTTTTCTAAAAGACTTCTTTCTTTTACGGATAGATTTTCTCCAATTAGTTCAATAACCATTTGGGCAATATCTTCAGGTCGTTTCCTTTCTTTTAAGGTTTTATGTAAATCTTTTACTTTACTCATTAAATTAGACTTTTTTAAATCTTATGCAAGTCTACGAATTATGTGCACATTCTTTTTGCGTAGTGTTTTTAAATTGGCTACAACATTTGTATAAACGGAAGTTCCGTTTATTTCCATTATGTTCAGATACACTCAAAAACCTATAATTCCATATCATCCAACGGGTTAGCAATATCGCCTGCCTGTGCGTAGCACGCAGACAGGTCAA
>JAYEOP010000448.1 GCA_034723125.1 Bacteroidota bacterium
TATAATATAGGTAAGTAATGGATAAATATATAAATAAATTGAACTTTGATTTTCAAACAAATCAGAAAATATTAAATCTGATTTCTCAAATTGATTTATACAAAGGCAAATGGAACAGTATTGAAAAACAAGAAAATATATACCTAAATGAACTACGAAAGATTGCAACAATTGAAAGCATTGGTTCTTCAACAAGAATAGAAGGTGGAACTCTTACAAACAAAGAAATAGAAGAACTTTTGAATGACATAAAAATAACTAAATTAAAAACAAGAGACGAACAGGAAGTTGTCGGTTATTATGACACATTAGAGATTATTTATGAAAACTATGACAATATAAGATTATCAGAAAACTATATAAAACAATTACATCAGAATTTATTACGACATAGCGATAAAGACACAAGACATCGTGGACAATACAAATCTCTTTCAAACAAAGTGGTAGCAAATTATCCAGGCGGAATACAAAAAGTTATTTTTAATACAACAGAAGTTCATTTGGTTGATAATGAAATGAACGATTTGATTAGTTGGACTAATGGTCAATTTGAAAATAAAGAAATTCATCCTTTAATTATTGTTGCAAATCTTGTTTATGAATTCTTGTCAATTCACCCATTCCAAGATGGAAATGGAAGATTATCAAGATTATTGACCACTATGCTCTTACTGCAAAAAGATTATTTATTTATTAAGTATGTATCCTTTGAGAACTTGATTGAAAAAACAATGAAAGAATACTACCAAGCGTTAATGGAAGGTCAAAAAAACAGAAATGAACAAAATGAAAACATATCAAAATGGATATTATATTTTCTCCATAAATTGAGTGTGCTGACTCAAAGACTTGACGCAAAATATGATGTGTTTAAATCAAAAGGTGGATATTTGAATGAAAGACAAAAGGAAATAAAGGAATATTTACAAGAAAATCAACCTCTGAAAATATCTGATTTAGCAAAAAGATTTGAGAGTATTAATATCAATACGATTAAAAAGGATTTACAATACATGAAAAAAGAACAGGCAATAAAGAGTGTTGGAAAAGGTAAAGGAACTGTGTATATAATTGAAAATAAAGAATAACGCACCATTGTACAAAATTAGTAGATTAAAATAAACAAATAATATTAGAATAATAAAAACTAAAAATTATGAATAAAGAGTGGTTAAACAAGAAAAAAGATTTTATAGAATTTGATGTAAGAACTTTAAAAGGTAATTTTCTTTTAGCAATTTTAAAAAAAGCTAAAAATATTCCTAAAGGTAAAGGAATAAAGGTTGTCCAAAATTTTGAGCCAATTCCTTTGTATTCAACAATGAAAAATTTAGGCTTTGAGTACCACACTGAAGCATTAGATGACGGAATCTATAATTCTTATTTTTATCGCATAGAGATAATTGATGCAGATGATATAGAAATACCTTTAAAACCAATTGTTATTCCAAGATATGCAGATATTGATAAAACAATTGCAGACCTTACGGTTAATTTTTGGGATAATATATGGAATAAAGATGAACCTGCGATAGAACTAAAAACAAAATTTTTACTGTCATTGTCAAATGCTGTTGGTTCAGGACGAATTAAACAAGCAACAAGAGAACTTATTAAAGCATATTATCTTGGAGTAACAATTGAGCAACTCGATGAATTATTCTCTTTATTTATATGGAATCAAGGAATAGGTCATTTTTCGTCAGAAATAGCACAGTCGTCACTTTTCAAAGCATATCTCGTTATTAAAGATTTAATAAAAAAAGGAAAAAGCAAAAAAGAAATAATGTCAGTGTTAATCGAAAAATTTGGAGAAAAAAATCCAGAAACAGGATTTAGTAATCAGAATAAATAAGGTTCTATGTTGATTTGAGTGGGTAATCAAATTTGCCACAGACTTCGTCTGTCGAAGACATACAAAAAGTAAAGACTACGTCTGTCGAAGACAGATTCACAGATTAAAAAATTACTCTTTTTGTAATTAGTGCTTATAAGAAAACTCATTAATTGCCTATCTGTACCACATAAATTCCCTAAAGGG
>JAYEOP010000449.1 GCA_034723125.1 Bacteroidota bacterium
GACAGAAGACAGTCATATATTTTTCCAACATCATTGGAAGAAGTAATCCGAAAAACGCAACCTAAAAAAAGCAAATCATTTTTGAGCAAATCAGAAATAGCTTTATATTTGACAAAAATTTAATCGGTGGTTAGGGTTATTAGACAGACTGCCGTTAGCATTAATACTAAAAATCAGAATTATGAAAAAGAAACACATTTTAATTTTGCTTTTATTATTGAGTTCGGGATTTATTTATAGTCAATCAGACGTAGTTATGAATAATTTAACGACTAATAATTTAATCACAGAAACTCAAAAAGAAGGAATATATAACAAACTCAATGTTTTCCCAAATAAAACACAAGTATCAATTGCACTAATAGAAAATGGTAACGTTAAAATTTACGGAATAGAAATTAAAAATGACACTATTTCCTACCTTGAAAATTACAATTCTGTGTTTGAAATTGGTTCAATAACAAAACTATTTACATCTACATTATTAGCAAATTTTGTCATAAATAAAAAGATTAATCTTGATGATAATATTAATCAATTTTTAACTATTCCGTTTAATGACAGTATATGTCTTACTTTTAAGCAATTGGCGACACATACGTCAGGTTTGCCAAGAATGGCGAATAACTTTACAATAACAGCTTTATTGCACATGAAAAATCCTTTTAAATATTATACCGAAGAAAAATTAGAAAAGTATATCCGCAAAAAAATGAAATTGGTTTATGACCAAAATGAAAGACCGCATTATTCAAATGTTGGTGTAGGAATATTGGCATATACACTCTGTAATATCGCTAATAATGATTTTGAAACTTTGTTAGATAGTTTAATTTTTTCAAGATACGAAATGAATAATTCATCATCACATAAAAATGAAGTTTTAAATAAATTAGTAATTGGATTAAATAAAAAAGGTAAAGAAACCCCAAATTGGGATATGGGTTCAATTTACGGAGCAGGAAGTATTTTATCGACAGTAGAAGATTTATCAAAATTTGCATTAGCTCAATTTGATAATTCAAATAAAGAATTGGTATTAACTCGTCAAGTATGTGTAACTGACACATTAAGTTTTAATATGGGACTAGGTTGGCATATTTTTAAACCTTACGATGACACTTGGTATTTTCATAATGGAAGAACTGGTGGTTATTCATCTGGTATTATGATTGATGTAGTCAACAAAAATGGAATTATTATTTTGTCAAATGTATCTGCTTATAATAAACAAGCAGATAATATTGACGATTTATGTGTTAAACTTATGAAGACATTAAATAAACAATAAAAATGCGAACATTTACTTGAAAAATCAGCGAAACTTATGTTAATACTAAACCGCCATCAAGATACTGAAAATAAAACATTTCTTTTCGCCCTGTTTTTATTCAAAAAATTATTCCGTAGCCACAGCTATGCAAGAATTTTGTGAAGAAAAACAAAACAAAAATAATTTATTTTCTTAATCAGCATCTTAATAGCGGTTTAGTATAATACCAATTCTGGCATTTTATTTTATTGGTCAATTTGCAGAACGAAAATATCAAAAATAATATAGATTCTCTCACAGTTGTGAGAGATTTGAACACTTTACGATTTCTATCGCAGTTGTGATAGATTTTGAATAAATTTGAGCATGGATAAATTATTAGCATACAACAATTTTTTCGGTGAAATAATCGACACGATTAATTCAGCAAGGTATCAAGCTTTCAAGTCTTTGAATAAGTTTCATATTGGTCAAAAATTTAAAATTGGTAGAATAATCGTAGAAAATCAGGATAAGAATAAATGGGGACAATCTATTGTTGACACTTTATCGAATGTATATATTAACCGAAAACTACCCACTCTATTAACCGAAAAGTATCCGGAGGGGGGTAATTTCTTTTTTTTGAAACTCTCTGTCTATTAGGGAGTGAGATTAAGAAAACAAGACCTTGTGTAATCATTTCACCCAATGAGATGAATAAATATCTTAGAACAATTATTGTCGCACCAATGACCACAAAGTCGAGAAAATACCCAACAAGAATTGA
>JAYEOP010000450.1 GCA_034723125.1 Bacteroidota bacterium
GGTAAATAAAGAATATTTTTATCATTAGGGTCAATAACAAATGGATTTATAAACTGATAATTCTTGCCTCCAATTGGGTCAATTCTGGCAAAAGCTGTTCTGTTTCCGTCATTATCAAGTGTCATTTTTGCCATTTTACCAAGCTGTGTTGAAAAAATATAAAACTCTCTATCGGGAGCAATTGCACTATAAGAGCCATCACCATTTAATGGCATTGTCCAGCTTGCTTTTTCATTATCACTGTTTACAAAATAATTACCATTATCCTGAAATCCAGCAATTAATATATCATTTGTTGCTTCCTTTTCAAAATTAACGGTATAAAGTTGAGTGGTCAAATATCCATTGTTAAGTGAAGTCCATTTTACTGTATCAGCCATGCAATCGTTTGTTTTAAAAACACCACCGTCATTAAAATTTATCAAAACATTAGGATCGGTAGCAAGGAAATCTATTTCGTGTTGGTCGGGATGGTGATTTTCGTAAACTGCCCAATTTGGTCTTTTTGTTCCAACTCCGTAGCCACCAATTTGTTTTGTGTTATTTGAGCTTGTAAAACCATCAGTAGAACGATAAAGATTTGTTCCTCCAATGAATAAAATGTTTGAGTCATTCGGTTTAAATTTTATTACCAAATTATAAGAACCTTGAGCATTAAAATCATCAAAACCTTTTTTTGCTTTAGCAGGAATATTCTCTGATAAATTTTGCCAAACACCATCATTTCCAAGCCCGTTATTTTTTACAAAAGTATATTTCCACAAGCTGTTCCAATCTTCAGTGCCTTTGTATCCTAAGCCAAGTTTTCCATTTTCGGGTGTGTGAGCCAGAAAATATATGGAATTTTCGTTTTGAGGATTTATCGCTATTACAATTCTTTCAAATCCTTCGGGAAAGCTGTCGGGTAAAATATTGTACCATGTTTCACCATCTTGGGAACGCCAAATTCCATTGTCGGGACCATCATCGCTCAACACAGCATAAACCACACCCTTAGGAGTTGTAATAACATTTGTATAATATGCAAAAGCCGATGTTGAACCACCAAGCTGTTTATTCCATGAATCGCCACCATCTGAACTTTTATAAATTGCTCCTAATGTTGCAGCATAAACAATATCTGATGTATTATTTGAATTATCAATTGCAATATTCCAGATTACATCCCACAACGCATCAAAGCTCAAATTACCTGATGATGTTTCGGCAAGAAGATTCCATGTTAGACCGCCATCAATTGATTTATACATTCCGTTTCCTGCATAAAAAGCACCCGGAGCACTTGCTGAATTTCCTGAGCCTTCACCTGTTCCATAGTACCAAATATTTGTTTTCCCATTTCTTTTGTCCTGAACAAGACAACTTACAGAATGCAGTTGATCGGCTGTAGTAATTTTATTCCAATTTTCCCCACCATCAGTTGTTCGCCACAAACCACCTGACACAGCTCCCGAAAGAATTACATTATCGTTAGTAACATCAATTGCTGCTCCTCTTGTTCTTCCTCCAACATTGTAAGGTCCACGGTGAATCCAGTTAAGATTTCTATAATTGATTGAATATTTTTGAAAACGACTTTTTGCAAATTCCAATTCTTTTTGTCTGATATTTCTTGGAATATTACCTGATTGAGGATTTTTTAATCTGTTGAATTCCCATTCAAATCGTGATTGTTGCTTGTTTGCACCTCTGATTCCTAAATCATTAAATGAAATAGGTTCTACGCTTTTATTGTTTTTAGAGTCATTTTTACCAATAAAAATAAATATGATAATTAAAAGTATAAGCAATGCTATTGTAATCAGTTTTTTCATTTGATTTCTTTTAAACTTCTCTGAAAGGATTCTTCTGTTAACACAAATTTAAGCATTTTTTTTGTGAATGAAATATGAGTTCTGATTTAGCAAAATTAGGAACTCAGGTTTTGAGTAAGTATAGAATTCTATGTTTAACTGTACTTAAAAAAACATCAATTCTTTGGACAATTAAAACAAAATGTTAACTTTGAGGAAAAAAAAATCAATTTAAAAACATTTGCAAGTAATAAATGATAATGAGATTACGATGGATATTCTACAAAATATAGATTCACTCAAAGAAAAGATAGATCAATTAAGACCAATAAGTCAAGATCTTGAAAAACAAATAATGCAAAAATTCAGGTTAGACTGGAATTTTCACTCTAATAATATTGAAGGGAATACATTAACTTTTGGAGAAACTAAAACATTTTTATTGCATGGAATTACAGCTAAAGGAAAGCCATTAAAAGACCATTTAGATATTAAAGGACATAATGAAGCATTGTTAATGCTTGAAGACATTGTAAAAAAAGAAACTGAAATTACTCAAAAGTTTATCAGGGAATTACATATAATTATTTTGCATGAGAGTTATTTTATGAAATCAAAAACTCCTGATGGGAAAATAGTTCCACGAAAAATAGAAGTTGGGAAATATAAAACACAGCCAAACCACGTTTTAACAGAAACAGGTGAAATGCACTATTTTGCAAGTCCTGAGGAAACAGCTGCAAAAATGCATGACCTAATTGAATGGTATAGAGAAGTTAGAAAAGATTTAAAAGGAAATAAAAAAAGTAATTATCACCCATTACTAATAGCCTCTATTTTTCATTATAAATTTATTGCAATACATCCTTTTGATGATGGAAATGGCAGGTTGGCAAGAATTTTAATGAACTTGATTTTAATGCAATACGGATATCCTCCTGTAATAATAAAAACAAAGGAAAAGGAAGATTATTATACAGCATTGAAAGAAGCGGATGGTGGAAATAAAGACTATTTTGTAAAATATATTGCTGAACAATTAATAAATTCATTAGAGTTGTATTTGAAAGGAGCAAGCGGTGAAGATATTGAAGATGAAACTGATATTGATAAAGAGATAGAACTTTTAAAAGCATCACTTAAGGGAGAAAAAGAAAAACTAACTATTACAAAAAAACAGAGCCGTGAGATTTATTATAATAATATAAAGCCTATTCTTTTAAAAGTTTTTAAAAAATTAGAAAAATTTGATGAGTTGTTCTTTGAAAAAGAAATAACTTGTTGGAGTTTTGGAGATGCCTTAATTGTTAATAATAAAGAGGGATTTTTCAAAGTATTTGAGGAAAGGTTTGATTCTGTTGAAATGGTTGTAGGCACTATAGGTTTTGAATATAAATGGAAGGAATTTAAAAAGACAGAAAGTTTAAATTTTGATTGTTATACATCTTTATTTTTTACTTATGAAAAATATAACTATTTAAAAATATATTCAAAGCAATCAGTATTTAAAGACATCTTTGTTCCTTATAAAAACCCTAAAATAAGCAATGATAGCATTATTTTGATTACAAATTCGTTGGCAAAAAATATATTAAATCAAATTTCTGAACATATAAAAGATGATAAAATCGTTAATTAATTGATTTATAAAATTTTGGATTTTTTCCATAAAATAAATCATCCAAAGGAGTAGCAATGCTTCTGAACAAAGAAGATTTTTCTATTCCTTTTCTGATAAAACGATGAAAGAAATTATTGGGATGAGAATAGGGACAAGTAGCCATGCATATTCCACAATCGGTTCCTATTGTATTCCAATAAGCAAAACATGCATCCTCCTTAAGTTTCCATTTCATTACTCCATTAATATCTTTTATGGCACCTAAAGGTATTGCATTTACAGGGCACACTTTAGCACATTTATTACATTTAGTGCAAAAATCAATTACCGATAAATCCTGAATTCTGTTATCTTTCATCAAAGGTAAATCTGTTGTGATAACTCCAATTCGCACTCTTGGTCCAAGTTTGGGAGTAATAAGAATGCTCATTCTTCCAATTTCGCCAAGCCCTGCATCGCGTGCTACCAAAGGACAAATTAGCTCGTAATTTCCGTCAATATGTGCTTTTGCAGAAAATCCCATTTTACGAATATTTTCAGCAATTGATGTAGCAATTTTTCCTGCATTAAAATATTGCCTTGCCGATTCAACAACTGTTGGTGCTTCGGGTGCAGCACGATTTAAATCCCTGTCCATTTCCACAGTAAAAGCAATCGCAATCTTATGAGTTTTTTTTATTTCTTCACCATATTTTCCACCTCTGCCTTTGTTGCTGTATAAATGGTAATCTTTTAATTCTGTGATACCTACAGAAACTGCTCCCTGCTCAAGAATTTTTTGTTTTATCGCTTTTGTTGAATTTTCAATTTTAATATTTTTCTTTTCTTTTGCTACAGTTCCATCAACAAGGGGGTAAAGTTCCTCCGTTTTGCTAAAATAATAATCTGCTTTTTCAAACAACTGTTTGTTATACTTTGAAGCTTTTGGAGACAATAATCCCGGTAGTGAGCGAATAGAATCATCAATTTTCTTTTTGCTAGGATTTGCTTTATAATATTCAAGGTAATTTTTTTCTCCTTTTATCAATTTATTTCTTGAGAAAACAACATCTCTCTCATCAAATCTTGACTTAGGGATATCATTAATTGCTTTAATATTTTTCCCAAAAAGTAAGACAAAAACAAGGAGTAACAAGAATATAATTCCTATTAAAACATAAACTAAAATTGATTGATAGGGGAAATTAGTTATTGCGAGAAGAAAAAAAGCTAAAGGTGTAACAAACATTAAAATTATTGAAATCCAAAATGCTCGTTTTTCTTTTTCCACTAATGAAAAAACACTAATAATAAACATATTTAGAAATAGAAATATTCCAACAATAAGATTAAAAATGACAGGGAAAGAAAAATCTATATTCGTTAACTGCATTATTAGTAATTACACCTTTTGTGTGTTTTCTCCTTAGGTATTGTAAAAAAAACTCAAATCCATTTTGGTAGCTTTGAACCCAACTTGCCTTCTAATTCTTGTCTTCATCGTTTTCTTTTAAATAATGAATATGTTTTCTTAAAGTTGCCGATAAAAGAATTGAAGAAATAAGAATAATCAAAATTATTAAGAGTGATAATGAGATTGAAAATTCATAACCGAAAATTTCTGCTAACATTTTAGCACCGATAAATACTAAGACAATTGATATTCCTTGTTGTAAAAATTTGAATCTGTTAATAACATTTCTTAAAAGAAAAAACATTGAACGCAATCCCATTATTGCAAAAATATTGGATGTATAAATTACGAAAGTATCTTGAGTGATTGAAAAAACTGCAGGAATGGAATCCAGTGCAAAAATAATGTCTGTGGATTCAATAACAACAATTACAAGAAATAGTACTGTAAAATGTCTTACTCCATTTTCTTTTATTATTATCTTCCCTGAATCTTTGTCGGGTGAAAATTTGAAATGTCTTGTTAAATATTTGTAAAGTATGTTGTCGTCAGGATTGAATTTTTTATCTTCTTTTGTAAAAAATAGTTTTACTCCTGTATAAACTAGGACTGCCCCAAAAATGTATAGAATCCAACTAAACTGTTCAACGAGCATTCCTCCGATAAAAATAAATAATGCTCTAAAAATTACAGCACCAAGTATCCCGTAAACAAGAATTTTATGGTAATGTTTTTTCTTAATATCAAAAAAATTAAGAATTATAATGAAAACAAAAATGTTGTCAATGGAAAGTGATTTTTCAGTAACGTATGTTGTAAGGTATTCAATAGCTTCTTTTTTGCCAATATATAAATAAATAAGATAATTGAATGCAAAAGAAATAACTACCCAAAAAATTGTTTGATAAAGAGCTTCTTTAAATTTTATTTCATGTGCTTTGCGGTTAAAAATGCCGAGATCAAAGAACATGAATAAAATAATAATACTGGCAAAAATTATGTAGAGAATATGTTCGTAATGAATTTTGTCAGCCATATAATTTGTTTAAATGTAAAAAAAAGTTATTTTAAAATATCCATAGTTGCATCTAAATACATAAAAACATCTTGCGGATGTGCTGTTTCACTTTTTTTATCACGTTTTTCACCAAGCCTTACAACAACTGCATTTTTATGTGGAATTATAAATATATATTGTCCGAGAATTCCTCTAAAATAAGGTATTTCAAATCCTTTATGATTAATTATCCAAAATTGGTATCCATAAAAATTAACTTCTTTTCCTTTTTTTGTTTTTAAATAAGTAGCAGGAGAGCTAGCTTCTTTTATGTATTTTTTTGAAATAACTTGTTTTTCGTTCCATTTACCATTGTTTAAAACTAATTGACCTAAGCGTGCATAATCTCTTGCATTTGAATTAAAACAGCAATAGGCTTTTTCTGTTCCACCTTTTTTATCGGTACTCCATAAAGCATCATTTTTGGCTCCAATAACTTGCCATATTTTTTCAGAGGCATAAGTGCTTAGGCTTTTGCCTGTTACTTTCTTTAGGATTGAGGCGAGTATTTGGGTGTTGCAACTGTAATATTTAAACTCTTTTCCTGGCTCTTCAACAACATCAAGTTTTAGTACAAATTCTTCAATATTTTTTCCATAATAAAGCTTTGTTGTTTTTGAAAAAGGTGAAGCATATCTTTCATCCCAATCTAATGCAGAACTCATTGTTAAAAGGTCTTTGATAGTTAATTCTGCGTTTTCACCATTGTTAAAATTGTCAATAAAATCACCGACAGCTTGGTTAACACTTTTGATTTTACCTTCATCAATTGCAATTCCTATTAGTAAACTGACAATTGTTTTTGCCATTGAAAATGAATTTGAATACGAGTTCTCATTGTATGAATCCCAATATTTTTCGTATTGAATTTCTTTATTTTGAATTACAAGAAAAGCTTTTGTTTCTAATTTTTCAAATTCTTTTAAGTATTTATTATCTAATTTTTGTTTGTTAATATTTTCTGATATTTTCCATGCTTGATAATTTCCAGCTTTAACAGTGTTGTTGCTAAAGATTTTGTAATCATCAATATCGGGAGTAAAATATTTTATGCCTTGCTTTAAGTGAAAGGGAAGAATTAAATAAATAACAATTAGAAATAATATTATCCCTCCTGATATTTTTAATATTCGATGTTTTTTCATTTTTTAAAATGATTAATAAAATTAGCTTCTTGTAATTTTTATATAAAAATCATTGTTTAATCAAAAACAAACATAGTGTATTTTTTTTAATTAAAACTTTGTGAAATAAAAAAAATGTTCCACTTCATTTATTTGTCATAATTATACATTGGATCCCAAGGAGGTAGCATAATTGCTTTTTGTTCAAGAATTTTTAGAATTTTCTTTGAAACAAATTCCTTTTTAATTACAACTCTAAACATGTATTCATCAAACCATTCATCTGTCATAGCAAGGTATCCATTGTGTCCTGCCGAAGCTCCCCAGCTATTTTCAAGTAACCATTTGCTAGTATTTCCTTTTTCGTCAATGTCCACTCCAATCAATGCCATACCATGTGATGAGCCACTTTCAAATGTTTGTATCCTTTGTTTTTTATTCATTCCGAAATTTACTCCGAATAGTGAATTATAATCATAGTTGTTGATGTCAAGTGTGCCTGCATTTCTATCTAAAAATTTTCCAACATCGCATGAAAAATACATTGCATTATCGTTGATAATTGATTGCTTTGCAAATTCTTTAATTTCATTTGTAGGTAAATTTATGTAGTTCCAATTAGTGCCTTCCTGAATACTTCTGTCAAGTTCAACATTGTAAAGTTTGTGATATTTGCGAGTAGGGTCGTTCATAAACATAACATACTGTGAAAGTTCAACACCAACTGCTTCTTTGTAAAATTCTTTGGGAGTATATTTTTTTGCAATGCTTAATTTCCCGTTTTTATCTTTATATCTCCATGTAAATTCTTGTGGTGGTTCGCCAAGATTTATTGCAAGTAATTTATAAATTTCAGTCAGCATTTCTTTTTTCGCAGTTTGAATGCTTTCTGCACTTTTGCTGTTTTTATGCATTTCCCTAAGTTTTAATGCATCTTCTTTTAGCTTTTTGCTAATAAATTTTGACATGTAACGGGTGTTTTCACTACTGTGAGTTTCGGGCATAGCACTCATTGGTACAAGTCCGTATTTTGCAATGTTGTCAGAAAATGTTGTCCACTGTCCACCGTCATTTATAGGATGTTTTATTAGCCATTCAACTTTTTTGTCATCAAGATTTTTATCTGCTGTAGCAATAATAGCTTCAAGAAAAAGATTTGATTTTTCCAATTGGTCATAAAAAAATGAATATGCTTCCGAAAATTCAAATTTGCTTAAATTGTATTTATTCATTACAACAGGACGAAATACATTAAGACCAGTAAAGAGCCAGCATCTGCCTGATGATTTTTGATTTGTAATACCACTTGTTTTTACTTTGTGTGAAAAGTAATGGTCAACTTTTCCTGCATTTTTTTGATTTTTAGCAAGCTTATTTATGCTGTTATTTGAAATAGCATTTTGTAAAGCTGTGATATTTTCTTTCTCAAGAGTTTTTCTGAATTCATCCAGCATTTTATCAGAAATACTTCCGTTGTTTTGTGCGTATCCTTGAATAAAAAAGCTTGAAAGAATTACCAATACGAATAATTGTGATATTTTTTTCATAATTTTAAATTAGATTTTTTTAAGAGGGCAAAAATAAGAAAATTGATGGTTATACGTTGATTTGTGTAGAAAAAAAATTAAAGCCACAGACTTCGTCTGTCGAAGACAAGCTAAGTGTAATAGAAGTAAGGCTACGTCTGTCGAAGACAGATTCGCAGATTAAAATTAATTTATATGGAATATTCTAATAAGATATGTGCAGAGCTGTCATAAACTGTGTTTTGCCATACCGTGTAAACGGGTAATAATCAATACATTAAACATAGTGCCAAATCTCAAATTATGACCAGTCGAAGTATATGTCCTTTAGTCCTGATATATCTGAATTTGGCGAAAATTCATTAATTAGTACTTCTTAGAAAAAAAGAAAATTATGCATATCCTTCGCTCATTCCTTTGTCCCATAGAGAGGATGCCAACACACTCAGTGTGTTGGGTTTTCCCCTTTAGGGAATATACGGGGTACAGCTAGTCAAATAATGAGTTTTCTTATAAGCATTAATTACAAAAAGAGTAATTTTGTAATCTGTGAATCTGT
>JAYEOP010000451.1 GCA_034723125.1 Bacteroidota bacterium
CTACAAACTTGATTTCTTAAATTGTCAAATTGGAGATAAATACGGTCAGTTTAAAATTAACAAATGCGATACTACAAATTTCTTCATCTACGGCAATGCTGTAATTGAAATTACATATTAAATCTATATAATTTCCATGTTTTAATTATTCCTACCCGATTAAGCAAAAGAAAATATTATTCGATTGTTAAGAAAATATTTCATTGTTTAACATATTATTATCAAATTTGCATTGTATAAAATCACTAATTATAAAACTTATGAAAACAAATACTGAACTTAAACGAAATTTAATAATCTTAGCTATTATTATAATTGGTATTGCAAGCCGTTTTATTTTCAAAATTCCAAACTTTACTGCTATTGGAGCAATTGCTCTTTTTGGTGGTGCATATTTTAAAAATAAAAAATTAGCTTTTATCCTTCCAATATCCATACTTTTTATTTCCGACCTTATTATTGGACTTCACAACACTATGATTTTCGTTTACGCTTCTTTTGTATTGTTGATATTTATTGGTACATATTTAAAACACAATAAAAAACCTATTTTTATTCTTGGAGCATCATTAGCAGGTTCTGTTCTTTTCTTTTTAATAACAAATTTTGGCGTTTGGATTACAGGCATGGGACTTACTCCCTCACTAATAGGAGTTTACATTGACGGGATTCCATTTTTCAGATACACAATTGCAGGAGACCTCATGTTCAATGCTATATTTTTTACAACTGCTTACTTAATTTTTGAAAGAACAAAAGTACTATCAACTGTAAATGACAACTGATTCAGGATTAATAGATTCGTACAAACACAAAGGCTTACGAAGAAAACTTGCTAAAAAAGTAAGCGAAAAAGGAATTAATGATCAACGAATAATTGATGCAATTGAGAAAATACCCCGACATTATTTCCTTGACTCAGCATTTCATGAATTGGCATACAAAGATCAGGCTATGCAAATAGGTGAAAACCAAACAATTTCACAACCATTTACTGTTGCTTATCAAACACAGCTATTAGAAATTGAAGAAGGAGACAAAGTTCTTGAAATAGGACTTGGCTCCGGCTATCAAGCTTGCATTCTTGAAGAGCTTGGAGCAAAAGTATATTCCATAGAAAGAATAGAAAAACTATACAAAAAAGCAAAAGCACTTTTACCAAAAATGGGTTACAACCCAAAAATGTTTGTTGGAGATGGCACAGTTGGACTTCCCGAACATGCTCCTTTTAATAAAATAATTGTTACAGCAGCAGCTCCCGAAATACCCCAAAATTTAATCGACCAACTTAAGATAGGAGGAATACTCGTGGTACCCGTAGGAGATAGAGCTACTCAAACAATGTACAAAATCAAAAAAATATCAGATACGGATTTCACAAAACAGCCCTTGGATCTATTCCGTTTTGTGCCTCTAATTGGCAAAAATGGTTGGAAAAGCTGATAAGGATTGTTGATTTGAAACAAATTTATTTCTCGCAAAAGACGCTATGAACATAAAGAAAAATTTGATTATTTGCTGTTTTTTGCAATAAACCACAGTTTATACCAATTCAAGTACAAAACCATAAAATAAAATCAGTATTACTCTGTAATTTGCTTACACTCTTTTTCATACCGAAAGGTTATCATGTAACAGAAAATAAATTTTCTTAACATGCTAATCCATCGGCATAATACTAGATTATTATTAATTAAATTGATGGTGGTTTAGTATCAACTCCCTCACCCTAAAGTTCTAAAACTTTCAATGTACAAGCTTAATTTTTCCAATTAAATCAAGCTCTAATTTTGTTCCTTTTTTATACTTTTTATCATTATCAATACTTGGTTGATAGAAAGGTGTAGATACAATCTACACCTAGTGCGGGCACGACATTATTTGCTGAGATAAATAGAACTTAGCCTTAGCAAATAAACAAATCAAGAAATAAGCATTTCAGCAAAAATTAGTTTGCTTGAAATTCATAAGGCATCAGCATATAAACGCCATTCATTTCCCTTGTTTCCTGTACTTTTTTATAAAGTTTATAATCCTCTTT
>JAYEOP010000452.1 GCA_034723125.1 Bacteroidota bacterium
TTAATTTT
Organism: Bacteroidota bacterium; assembly: GCA_034723125.1. Classification (NCBI taxonomy): domain Bacteria; kingdom Pseudomonadati; phylum Bacteroidota; species Bacteroidota bacterium. The sequence goes on from JAYEOP010000452.1 coordinate 9, forward strand.
CTTGCACTTCTAAATTCTGTTCTTTCAGCAGCTCGTGAACTTTCCTGTCCCTTTTCATTTTTTACACCTTCAGAAAAAATAATAACACCTTTATCAATCAATGATGTTGTAATTTTATTTTGTGTATTTTTTTCTTTCTCAATAATCGCCCAACCAACAGAATTTGTTCCTAAATCTAATCCTAAAGTTTTACTCATTTTATTCCATCCTTTTATTTTTTTAAATTTTTTGTTGATTTATACATTTTTACATATTAAGTTTACACTGCATCTTGTCACAATAAGGCTATATGCCGTAGACACTATGTCTTAAACCCCGCTTCGGTGGGGTTTGCTTTTTCAATCTCATAATTTTCCCTCAATTTAACAAAACCTATCCTTCCCCCAATTTCCTGAATTATTGATGATATGCGGATATTTCCCTCAATATTTCCCATCAATCATCTCCGGATAATTTAATCCCGTGTATTTCCAATCTTCCGGCAATTTATGTTTTATATAATTGTACATTGTATAATTCCAATGATTTTCAAAATCCTTTTTATTGCGAATATAATGGTCATGAAATGATTTTTGCCATTTGAATTTGGGGTGGTGGATTTTTTCTCCAAATTTTTCAATATATTGTTTGCGATATTTGAACACGATTTTATCGAATTCCGTAAATGGGTTTTGTTGATGAATGCGATGATGTTGATGTTGTTGATGTTGTTGATGTTGTTGATGTTGTTGATGTTGTTGTTCATGAATGCGATGTTGGTGTTGTTGATGAATGCGATGATGAAGGCGATGTTGGCCAACATCGCCTTCATCAACATCGTCATCATCGCCTTCCGTAATTACATTTACATTCCGTGTAAAATGCCGTTTCAAAAAATGCATTATTTGTGAATAATTCGCAATTTCATTATTGGGTTTTATGAGAATATGAAAATGATCATAATTTAAACAAAATGCATACAATTTGAATTTTTTCAATTTTTTACATAATTTCAATTCATCAATCCATAATTTGCAAAACAATGGTTCTGTAAAAAAATCATTTTTATCAAAAATATTGACCGTAATAAAATAAATGTAATCACCATAAATGCGTTTTTGTGAATTTCGATGTTTCATTTTATATATTTCCATTTCACTTTTGTGTATTTCTTTTTATCACCGTTCCAAATCCTCTTGCAACCTGTTTACCAATTCCCAAATAATTCGGCAAATAAAAATTTGTTTTAAACTCGCCGGTAAATGTTATCATCGTATTCCCCTTGAATTTATTTATCTGTGGTTTTAAATCACTCTCAATAGAAATTTTATCGGGGTCGGGAATCCAATAATCAAATGCATGAGATATTGTTTTAAAATTTCCCCATAAAATTCTATTTATTTTTTCCACTCGCTTCATCAAACTCAATTTTTTATATTCGTCATAATTCTTCTGATTTAAAGCCATCCAAGGCGACAAAAATTTATATCTGATAATCCTTTCACTAATACCAATTTTTGATTCATATATTTTTATTGATTTATCAAATATTTGAATATTTTTATCAAGAATTTTCATTTCATCAACTTCTAAAAATACATCTTTCAATATGTCAATTCCTGCACCAAATCCGAGTACCATTGGAATTTTATCAATTATTTTAAATTGAATATCGGGATATACATATCTAAATTTTCCATTATCCAAATGATTATGAATATGACTATATTTCGGGAACTTTTCCGCAAGAAATTGTCTGAAACGAGGAATGTCCGGAGAATTTAACAATCCTCTACTAAATTCTAATTTAATTATTTTAACAGAATTTTTCACAATCCTTCTTTTTTTGTATTGGCCAATTATACTAATTTATTGCCACACTTCCAATGAAAAATCGCTCAAATATTTTGTGAAATTATGAGTATATCATCCAATTATTATTCTTCACCATCAATCATCTCCGAATAATTTAATCCCGTGTATTTCCAATCTTCCGGCAATTTATGTTTTATATAATTGTACATTGTATAATTCCAATGATTTTCAAAAT
>JAYEOP010000453.1 GCA_034723125.1 Bacteroidota bacterium
TTATTGAAATACTATCCCCAAAACACCAAAGTACTGAATCTATATGCGAAGTATCTGAAATACCAAAAACCGTAGTATCTCCAAAACATAAATTATCTGCCGTAAATTCAGGGATGAAGAAGTAGGATTGGATAAAAACTGGTAAACCAGCCTGTGCTTTTCTGCCATTTAAATACAAATAGTTTTCAATATAATTACATGAAGTATCTTCTTTTTCAGGGTATTCGATAACCCCTAAATAATATGAACCTTGAATTTGTGTATTAACATTTGAAACATAAATCTTACCATCAATACCTAATTGAAGGGAAAGAGGTAAACTATATTTTAAAAAGTTGTACCCGACAATCTTAATTGAGTTTTCAATTGCTAATTTTGTTTTTTTTGAAAGGTTAAATTGATATATAAAGTTTTGCCCCTCGCAAGTAATATATAGGTATTTACCGGATGGCGAAAATTCTGCACTATACGGTCTGTCAAAGCCCTGAGCATTGGGGATATCTATTGTTAAGCATTTATTAATTACTCCTGTAGTATTATTGAAATTACATATTTCAAACAAATGTTTATGAGATGGTATGCAATGTACAATTGTTTTTGCATCTGGTGATACTTTTATGTATCCAAACTTGTCATAGTAGAAATCAAGTTTTGTATTACCAGTAGAAATAATATAATTCATATCAATTCCATTTTTATTAATTAAAAATGCAACATAATTTTTTGATTGGTACTTATGCGTAATTAACCAAATCGCTTCATTATTACTATGCTTAATGGCGTTCATTTTATTAACTCCATTTGTAAATATTTGATTATTTTTTGATATTATTTTCCCATTTCCATTATTATACGAAACATCAACTATAGAGTAGCAAACACCATGATTGTTGAAATAATTGTCTGTAGTGAAGATGTAATATAAATTTGGATTTGAAGGATATGGAATTATAAGAGCAGATTGTGAAGAAAATTTATGCCCATATAGTTTTGTTCCATTATCCATAACATTGTGGGTTTTATTATAAACAGTTACCCCATCAGTATAGAATAAAAGATTCCCGTTTTTATCAGAAATAGTAGCATTTCCCGCATAAGTATTTAATTGCCCATTAGTTAGTGAAACAGAACCAGTATCTGTGAATTTGATTCCTGCATTTTTGCCGAAATACCAGTTTTCTGCTTCACGTTGTGCAAAAGAATTTAACGAAACAGTTATCAAAAAAAATATGACTAATAGTTTTCTCATTTATTTATGCTAAAAGAAAATATAATTCAAAGATACTTAAAATAAAATTCATAAAAAAATTGTTCAATTATTCATTAGTACAATTAAAAGTGAAAAGGTAACGGAAAAAATAGGATTTTTTTTCAAAAGGCTGTTTTGAGGGTTTCGTGGGTGAAAATTTTAACTTTTTATTTTATAAACTCATCCCCGCCTTCTCTAAAAATAAAGAAGGAGTAAGCGGTAAAGTTAAAATTTTCACAGTATTGTTTGGTATTAGTTGTTTTTTACAGAATTGATTTTTTGAAAAATATTTTTGAAATTTAATCAAATGTATCATCCCTCTTTGCTTGCAGAGAGGGACAGGAGGGTGAGTCAAAGAAAGTTGCTATGAAAATAAATGTTCAATTTTAACTTTATATTTTTTAGCGATTCCATAATTTGAGTTTTTTAGAATTGTTTATTTGTTTATCTGTTGATTTGTTTATTTGGAATTTGACTGCTGACTGAGGACTGCCGACTGAGGACTGTTTTTGACTACCTTTGCTAAAAAGCCCGAGATTGTCGCGGTCGTATTCTGACAACTAATAATTAGTAGTAAAATTATCACATTTTTTTTGTCAGAACACTCCCTCACAATGACGACTTTATGGGTTGTTGTAAGAATTGTTTATTTGTTTAGATTCTCCTCCGTAGCTTTAGCGAAGGAGGATTTAGTTATCTGTTTATTCGTAACACATAACTCTAAGTACTTTAGGCACTCTAGGCACTTTAAGTACTTCTTTCTATTTTATATTAGAAAGAAAAATTATTTCTGAATTTCTTTGCGTATTTTTGCATTTTTAACAAAAATGCGTAAAAGAATTATTGAGTTAAAAATATTATGATAAAGATAATAATGAATTTCTTAAGGTCTCTTTTCGGGAGTAAATCCGATAGGGATATTAAGTCCATGAATCCGATTGTGGAAGAAATTAATCAGCATTTTGAGGAGTATAAAAGCATTTCTAATGATGAATTAAGAGGAAAAACTATTGAGTTTAGAAAAATAATTACGAATGATTTAAAAAATATTGATGATAAAATTGTTGAGATTAATGATAAAATAAATACAGATGAATCTTTAGATGCTGAAGCAAAAGAAGATTTATTTAGAAAAATAGATAAACTTGATGAGCAAAGAAATGAAGAGCTTGAAATTGTTCTTGATAAAATATTACCTGAAGCATTTGCTGTAGTTAAAGAAACAGCAAGAAGATTTACAGAAAACGAAACTATTGAAGTAACAACAACCGAAAGGGATAAAGACCTATCCGTTTCTAAAGATTACGTTAGCATAAAAGGAAATAAAACTATTTATAAAAACAGTTGGGATGCAGCAGGTATTCCTATTGTTTGGAATATGGTACATTATGATGTTCAGCTTGCTGGAGGTATCGTTTTGCATCGTGGAAAAATTGCCGAAATGGCAACAGGTGAAGGGAAAACTCTTGTTTCAACACTCCCTTCTTACCTAAATGCACTTGCGAGTAGAGGTGTTCATCTTATTACTGTAAACGATTACCTTGCAAGACGTGACTGTGAATGGAATGGTCCTTTACTAGAATTTCTTGGTATTTCTGTTGATTGTATTGAGTATTATAAAGCAAATTCAAAAGAAAGAAGAGGAGCATATTTGGCGGATGTTACTTATGGTACCAACAATGAATTTGGTTTTGATTACCTTAGGGATAACATGGCAAGAAACCCCGAAGACCTTGTTCAAAGAAAGCATCATTTTACAATGGTTGATGAGGTTGACTCTGTACTTATTGATGATGCAAGAACCCCATTAATTATTTCAGGTCCAACGGAAACAAGCGACAAAGACCAAGATCGCTTTTATGAACTCAAACCAAGAGTTGAAAAATTGATGCAAGCACAAAAACAGTTTGTAAACAAAGCTTTAAATATTGCTAAAAAAGAATTAGGAACCTCTCCAACAGCAAAGACAAACAGTGAAGCAGCAATGATGCTTCTTCGTGCTTTTAGGGGTTTGCCCAAAAGCAAAGCACTTATTAAATATCTTAGTAAAGAAGGTGTAAAATCATTTTTGCTAAAAACAGAGAATTTCTTTCTTCAGGAGCAATCTAAGCACATGCCTGAAATAGATCAAGAATTATTTTTTGTAATAGACGAAAAAAACAATTCAATAGAAATATCTGACAAAGGTGTTGACCTAATAACTAAATCGGGTGAAGAAACAAATTTCTTTATAATGCCTGATGTAGGTGCTGAAATTTCAAAACTTGAAGAACAAGACATTTCTGAGGAAGAAAAACTTAAGAAAGAAGACGAACTTTTAACAGATTTTTCTATTAAATCGGAAAGGATACACACTATTAATCAGCTCCTTAAAGCATACACCATGTTTGAAAAGGAAAATGAATATATTATTGCTGACAGCAAAATTAAAATTGTTGACGAACAAACAGGACGTGTACTTGATGGAAGAAGATATTCTGAAGGATTGCATCAGGCAATAGAAGCTAAAGAAAATGTAAAAGTTGAAAAATCAACACAAACTTATGCAACTATTACTCTTCAGAACTATTTTAGAATGTACCACAAACTTTCGGGTATGACAGGTACAGCCGAAACAGAAGCAGGAGAATTTTGGCAGATTTACAAACTTGATGTTGTAGTTGTTCCAACTAACGAACCGATTATTCGTGAAGACAATCAAGACATGATTTTTAAAACCAAAAGGGAAAAATTTAATTCTGTTGCTGATGAAATCGAAAAATTTATAAAGAATGGAAACCCGATTTTGGTTGGTACTACCTCAATTGAAACTTCTGAATTGGTAAGTCGCTTACTTACCCGTAGAAAAATAAAACATAATGTTCTTAATGCGAAACAACATCAGCGTGAAGCAGAAATTGTAAAGGAAGCAGGACTTACATCAAATGTAACCATAGCAACAAACATGGCAGGTAGGGGTACAGATATTAAACTTGGTGAAGGAGTTGTTGATGCAGGTGGATTAGCAATTATTGGAACAGAAAGACATGAGTCAAGAAGAATTGACAGGCAGTTGCGAGGACGTGCAGGACGACAAGGAGACCCGGGTGCTTCACAATTTTATGTTTGCCTCGAAGATGATTTAATGAGATTGTTTGGCTCCGAAAGAATATCAAAATACATGGATAGACTGGGCTTGGAAGATGGAGAAGTTATTCAACATTCAATGATAACAAAATCCATTGAACGTGCTCAGAAAAAAGTAGAAGAAAATAACTTTGGAATTCGTAAGAGACTTCTTGAATATGATGATGTTATGAATTCGCAACGTGAGGTAATTTATAAAAGAAGACGTAATGCGCTTTACGGTGATAGATTAGAAGTTGACATCAACAATATGCTTGTAGATTTATGTGAAGACCTTGTAGAAATACACAAAGCAGATGGAGATTTCGACAAATTTAATCTTGATGTAATGCGCTTTTTTGCCATGCAATCATCAATTCCGGAAAAAGATTTTTTTGACTTAAAAATTAATGATCTTGTAGATAAACTTTATGATAACCTTAAAGAAAAATATAATAGAAAAGTAGAATCTATTGCTGAAAAGGCATTTCCTATTATCAAACATGTTTTTAAAGACAGAGGCAAAACGCTGAAATATATTGTGGTTCCATTTTCAGATGGGAACAAAAATTTGGAGATACTCGTTGACCTCGAAAAGGCATACAAAACAAAAGGAAAAGAAATTCTTCGGTCATTTGAAAAGCTTACAACACTTCAAATGATTGATGATGCATGGAAAGTGCATTTGCGTGAACTTGATGATTTGAAACAATCAGTTCAAAATGCATCTTATGAACAAAAAGACCCGATTCTTATTTATAAACTAGAATCATTTAATCTCTTTGAAAAAATGTTGGGTAAAATTAGCAGAGATGTTTTACCATTAATATTTAAAGGAGATATTATTACACAAGACCCTGATGCTGTTGAGGAAGGACAAGCTACAAAAAAAGCAGATTTGTCAAACTTAAAAGAATCAAGACCTGGAGATTTTGAAGGGACTCAAATGCCTGAAGGATCAAATACTCAAAGTCAGAGAAAAGAACCTGTAAGAGTTGAAAATAAAGTGGGTAGAAATGACCCCTGCCCTTGTGGAAGCGGTAAAAAATACAAACATTGTCACGGAAAACTATAGTAAAAATAATTATGGAACTTAATAAATATATTGAACAAACATTATTAAAACCTGATGCAACAAAAGAACAAATAAAAGCTCTTTGTATCGAAGCTCTTGAATACAACTTTGTGGGAGTATGTATTGCCCCTTATTTTGTAAAATATGCTAATAATATTTTAGAAAATTCAGCAGTAAAAATAGTAACGGTAGTAGGTTTTCCTATGGGTTATCAGTCAATTACTTCAAAGGTTGAAGAAACAAAAAAAGCTCTTGAAGACGGTGCTAATGAAATTGATATGGTAATTAATATTTCAGCACTCAAATCAAAGGAATATAATCATGTTAAAGATGGTATTGAAGGAATTGCAACATTGTGCCGTTTAAGAAGTAAGCCTATAAAAGTAATAATTGAAACTTGTTTGCTTACAGAAGATGAGATTATAAAAGCTTGTGAAATTTGTGCAGACATTGAGGTGGATTATGTAAAAACATCTACAGGAGTAAATTGTGAAGGAGCAACTATTGAAAATGTAAAATTAATGAGAAAAATTCTTCCTAAAAAAATTAAAATTAAAGCTGCAGGAGGTATTCGTGATTATAAATTTGCAAAAGAACTTATTAAAGCCGGTGCTGATAGATTAGGAACATCTTCTGGAGTTAAAATTGTATCAGAATAAAATTATATTTTTGTTATTAAAATTTTTTTGCTTTCTAAATTTAATTCAAATGAAAAAATTGATACTTGCTTTTGTTATTCCTTTTTTTTACTTTGCCTTAGTTGCACAAAATCAGAACAATCAAGCGGATAGTTTAAAAAATAAAATAAATATTATCAGAGATATTAAAGTTGATACTTTGGTAAATAGAGTAATTGATTTAAATAAAGAAGATCCTAAAATTAATGGTTATAGAATTCAAATATTTTCAGGTTCAAGCCGAAGAAAGGCTAATGAAGTTAAAGCAAAATTTATTACAACTTATCCTCAGGTAAAAGTTACTTTGCTTTATCAACGACCATATTTTAAAATCAGAGTTGGAAATTACAGAAACAGAGTTGAGGCACAGCAAATGTATTTTAAACTTATTGAAGATGAAAATTTTAATACTGTGATTCTTGTCCCTGATAAAATTGATTTGCCAAGACTAGAGAAATTGTAAAACGAATAGATATTATTTTGCTTATGATTGAAAAAATTAGATCCCTTTCGGAAAAATATTTTAAAAATGCCGTTGAAACAAGAAGGCATTTACATTCTCATCCCGAACTATCTTTTCAGGAAAAAGAAACATCAGATTATATTTTTAAGGAATTAAATTCAATTGGAATAAATGTAAAGAGAATTGCGAATACCGGAATAATTGCAGAAATTAATGGAAAGGAAAAAGGGAAAGTAATTGCATTACGTGCTGATATTGATGCTTTACCAATAAATGAAGATAATGATGTTAGTTACAAATCTGTTCAAGAAAATGTAATGCATGCTTGCGGACATGATGTTCATACCGCTTCTTTACTTACAGTTGCGAAAATTTTAAATCAATTAAAAGAAGAGTTTACAGGAACAATAAAATTAATATTTCAACCTGCGGAAGAAAAAATCCCGGGAGGTGCACAGCAAATTATTGAAGAAGGTGGATTAAAAAATCCTGATGTTGACATTATTTTTGGGCAACATGTTGACCCCGATCTTGAAACAGGGACTGTTGGTTTTAAAGCAAATGAATACATGGCTTCTTCCGATGAATTTTATATCTCGGTTTTTGGTAAAGGCGGTCATGCTGCAATGCCATGGAAACTAATTGATCCTGTTGTTATTTCTGCTCAACTCATCACTTCATTACAAACAATAATTAGCAGAAATACTAATGTTAATTCACCTTCTGTTTTATCTTTTGGAAAAATCACTTCTTTAAACGGTGCTGTAAATATTATTCCGAATGAAGTAAAAATTGAAGGAATATTTAGAACTTTTAATGAAGAATGGCGTAAGGAAGCACATAAATTAATTATTTCCCTTTGCGAAAATATTGTTAAGGGAATGGGAGCTAAGGCAAAGATTAAAATTATTCAAGGTTATCCTGTTCTTATTAATGATGAAGAACAAACAAAGAAATCTGTTATTTACGCTCAAGAGTACTTAGGCAAAAAGAATGTTATTATGCTTGAAAGAAGAATGACTGCCGAAGATTTTGCCTATTATTCCTTAAAGAAAACCGCAGTTTATTATCGTCTTGGAACAGCAAATAAATCAAAAGGAATTGATTCCCCACTTCATTCTTCAACATTTAATGTTGATGAAGATTCTTTAAAAACGAGTATTGGATTAATGACATATCTTGCTCTTAAATCATTGTAATAGTGAAAAATAATCTGCAAAATATTATTTTCTTTTTTTTATTGATAGTTTTATTTTCTTCATTTCAAAATATTTTTGGTCAGGGAATTGATAATTCCCATTCAAAACGTATATGCTACACTTCCAGAATGACGGAAATGAATAAAGATAAATTTCCAAAGTTCAACTTGTCCTCAAACGCTTCTTTTCGCTCTTCAAACTTTGATGATTTTATAATTATTCCCGTAGTTGTTCATGTAATTTATGATGGTCAGCATGAAAACCTGTCTGATGAAAGGGTACGAAGCCAGATACAAGTTTTAAATGAAGATTTTGGTCATTACGGAAAATACAATAATGATGACAGGGGAAAGGATACGAAGATTCGCTTTTGTCTTGCAAAAAAAGACCCTGATGGAAATCCAACAACAGGGATAAATCACATTAAATCGGAATTGACAGAACTTGATTCTGAAAACGAAATGCTTACAAAAAATCTGAGTCGTTGGGATCAAAAGCGTTTTTTAAATATTTGGGTAGTAAAATCAATTGATGCTTTAGAAAATGTTCAGGGTTATTCCTATGTGCCGGATGATTCAGGAGGTCCGCTTTTTGAAGGTGATGGAATAGTAATTACTTTTCAATTTTTCGGAAAAAAAAGTGATAATCCTTATGGTTATAATATTGGAAGAACCACTACTCATGAGGTTGGACATTATCTCAATTTAATTCATCCATGGGGAGGAGATGAAACAGGAGAAGGCGGATGTGATGATGATGACGGAATAGAAGATACTCCTGTTTGTTCATTACAATTTTACTCTGATTATCCGCTTTGTGAACATCCTGTTCAATGCGATAACACACGGCTGATTGAAGATTTTATGGATTATTCAACTGATGGATGTATGAAATTATTTACAGCAGATCAGGGCAAGGCAATGATAAATGCTATTAAAAAATACCGACCGATTTTGGTTAGTTATGAAAATATTGTTGAAAGAGGTTGTGTAAATTTTTTTGATTCACTTAACAACAACACTATCGTTGATGTGTATCCTGTTCCTGCTCGCACAATCCTGAATTTTGAAACCCATAGTATGGATCCTTACACTTTGTCTTTTTACATTTATGATATTACAGGCAAACTTGTTTTAACAAAAAACATTGAAGGTGTAACAAAAGGAGTGATAAGTTTTAATATTGCTGAATTACTCCCGGGTATTTATATCTTAAAAGGTAGTTTTGCAGATTATAAAATTGAAGAAAAGATTATTAAAACAGGGA
>JAYEOP010000454.1 GCA_034723125.1 Bacteroidota bacterium
CTTGATACTTTCAATATTCTATCGTAAGCACGTGCCGACAAATTCTGCTTTTCCATTGCTTTTTTTAATAGAGTATTTCCTGCTTTACTAATTTGACAATACTTTCTAATATGATTTGTATTCATTTGGGAATTGTTGAAAACCGTTTTATCGTCTTTGAATCTTTCTGTTTGAATTTGTCTGGTTTTAATAACCCTTTCCCGAATATATTTAGATTTTTCAGAAGATTTTTCAAGGGTTAGTTCATCATAAGAAATAGGAACAACCTCAATATGAATATCAATTCTATCAAGTAAAGGTCCTGATATTTTATTAAGATATTTTTGAACAGCACCGGGTGAGCAAACACATTCTTTGTCGGGATGATTGTAATATCCGCAAGGACATGGATTCATTGAAGAAATAAGCATAAAACTAGCAGGATAATCAACAGAAAATTTAGCTCTTGAAATTGTTATTCTTCTCTCTTCCATTGGTTGCCGTAAAACTTCCAGCACATTTCTTTTAAATTCAGGAAGTTCGTCTAAAAACAAAACTCCATTATGTGCTAAAGAAATTTCTCCGGGTTGTGGATTATTACCTCCTCCAACCAATGCAACATCACTTACTGTGTGATGAGGCGACCTAAAAGGTCTGCTTGTCATTAGCGATGAATCAGAAGGTAATTTTCCAGCTACTGAAAAAATCTTGGTTGTTTCCAATGCCTCATGCAAGTCAAGAGGAGGCAAAATAGTTGGTAATCGTTTGGCAAGCATGGTTTTACCTGAACCAGGAGGACCAATCATAATTGCATTATGATTTCCGGATGCAGCAATTTCCAAAGCACGTTTTATACTTTTTTGTCCTTTTACATCCGAAAAATCAAATGTATAATCATTAAGGTTGCTATAAAAAACATCCCTTGTATCAATATGCTTTGCTTTAAGTTCAATTTCTCCTTCAAAAAATTTTATTGCTTCCGATATATTTTTTATTCCATACACTTCAATTCCATCAACAATGGCAGCTTCACTTTCATTTTCCTCAGGAAGTATCAAACCTTTAAAATTATGTTTTCTTGCATTTATTGCTATTGGTAAAGCTCCCTTAATTGGTTTCAAATCACCATTTAAAGATAACTCACCCATTATCATGTAATTTTTTATTTCCTCAGTATTCATTTGATCGGTAGCACCAAGGATGCCCAATGCAATTGGAAGGTCGTAAGAAGAACCTTCCTTTCTTATATCTGCAGGAGCAAGATTTATGATAGTTTTTTTTCTTGTCATCATAAAACCTGAGTTTTTTATTGCAGCTTCTACCCTATGCTGACTTTCCTTAACGGCATTGTCAGGCAAGCCAACCATAAAGTATTTTGCTCCTCTTCCTATATCTACCTCAATGGTTATTGTTTGTGCATCAACACCTGTTACTGCACTACCATAAGTCTTTACTAACATAAATTATATTTACATAAAAATATTTTCAAAATTAAGACTTTAATTATTATTAAAGCAAAGAATTTGTTAAATACCAAAATGGACTTATTAAAATATTAGTCCACTCTAAAAATTCTTAAAATGATTTACAGAGTTTTTCAGAGACAATTTAAATTTTTGAAACAAATCGGGATAATTGATAATGGTTAATTCGTAATTGTTAATGGATAATTATTAATTCACAACCAACAGCTAAAAACCAGTTGCTTACTGAGGACTGTCTTTAACTGCCGACTGAAGACTGTTTATTTGGTTATTTGTTTATTTGGTTATTTGTTTATTTGTTTAAACGCAGAGTCGCAGAAACGCAGAGAAAAAAATAACTAATAAATCAACGTTATTCAACTTAAGACTGCCAACTGTTAACTGAGGACTGTTTTTGACTGCCGACTGAGGACTGCTTACTGCCGACTGAGGACTCAATAAACAACTCTTAACAATATTTCTGTTTTTGTGGAAACATTCTTTTTAAAACAATATATTTCTTAACTAAAATTGAAGAAAAATAAAAACAGCAATTATGAGATTTTTAAAGATATTTTTAATTCTAA
>JAYEOP010000455.1 GCA_034723125.1 Bacteroidota bacterium
ATTTTGTCCATTTCGTAATAGAGGTCAATCATTTGTGCTTTATCGTCAAACAAGTTGAGTTGTTGCCCTCCATAAACAAGTTTGCTGAATTTGATACCAATAAGTCTTATTCGCATTCTCCGTGAATAAAGTTTTTGAAACAATGCTTTTACAATAATTTGTAATTTATGGTCGAAAGAAGTGTAGCTGATATTTTTTTGTAAAGTATGTGTATCAAAATTTGAATACCTTATTTTTACAGTAACACAGCCCGTTAGTTTATGTTTTTTTCTTAGCTTAAAAGCAGTTTTTTCTACCATTGCATTAAGTATTTTGTTTAATTCAATTATATCGGTTGTATCTTTTTCAAAAGTTTTTTCGCTACTTATTGATTTTCTTTCGGAATAACTTTTTACAACGCTTGTATCAAGTCCGTTTGCTTTTTTCCATATTGAAATACCGTTTTTACCAAGAACTGTTTTTACCATTTCGGGAGGCATATTACTTAACGTATGTATTTTTACAATTCCCATTGATCTAAGCAAAAAGTAGGTTTTTTTACCTATCATTGGTATTTTTCGTATCGATAAAGGATTTAGGAAAGCTTTTACAAAGTTGTTGTTTATTTGCAATTCTCCATTTGGCTTGGCTTCTCCTGTAGCTATTTTGGCAACAGTTTTATTTACCGATAATCCGAAAGAAATAGGCAGTCCTGTATTTTCAATTATCGAACTTCTTAATTCTTTAGCCCATTTGAGATTACCAAAAAATTTATCCATGCCGCTAATGTCAATGTAATGTTCGTCAATAGAAGCTTTTTCGTAAAGCGGAGCTTTTTCAGAAATTATTTCTGTTACCAATTTAGAATATTTGTTGTATAAATCAAGGTCGCCACGAACCGCAAAGGCATCAGGACAAAGATTACGTGCCATTCTCATAGGCATTCCCGAATGAACACCAAACTGACGTGCTTCATAACTACAACTGGCAACAACTGCACGGTCGGAGTTGCCACCTATAACAACAGGCTTGTTGTTAAGACTACTGTTTATAAGCCTTTCTACGGATACGAAGAAAGTATCAAGGTCGAAATGTAATATGCTTCTTTTGTCTTCCATTAAAAATATTTTATAAAAATTTGGTGTTTTAAAAATCTCATACTATCTTTGATTATATTTTAATCAAATAATTGTTTACAATATAAGCACTATTTTGATAACTGCAATAATTTTTTAAATAAAAATTAAAAAGGAGAAAATATGTATTTTGGTAAAAACATAAAATTATTAAGACAGCGACTAAAAATCACTCAAAGTGAAGTTGCTGAAGATTTGAAAATGAAAAGGTCAACACTAAGTGGATATGAAAATAGTGTTTCTCATCCTACCATAAAGGCTATGCTGGCTTTTTCCAAATATTATACTGTGTCAATAGATACTTTATTAAAAATGGATTTGAGTGAGTTGACCGATGGAATTTTAAGCGAGGTAATAGATGGGAGTGATGTGTTTATAAATGGAACTAAATTGCGAGTGCTGGCAACAACGGTAAATAGTGAAAATATTGAAAACATTGAATTGATACACGAAAAAGCTAAAGCAGGCTATACAACAGGTTTTGCCGACCCTGAATTTATAAAACTCCTGCCTACTTTTCATTTACCTTTTTTGTCGAAAGAAAGAAAATACAGAACTTTTCAAATTAGTGGTGATTCTATGTTGCCAATACCTGACGGTGCTTATGTTACAGGAGAATATGTTGAAAACTGGAGGCTTATTCGTGATCGTCATGCCTACATAATTCTTACCATGGATGATGGTATTGTTTTTAAAGTTACGGAAAACAAAATTGAAAAAGAAAAAAAGCTAACTTTGTATTCCTTAAATCCAATTTATGAGCCTTATAATATTCATATTAAAGAAGTTAAAGAGGTATGGAAATTTGTAAATTATATTAGCACAGAAGTTCCCGAAGGAAATTTACCCAAGGATGAATTATTAAAAACCGTTAGTAATTTGAAAAAAGATATGGATGAACTTAAGAA
>JAYEOP010000456.1:0-5283 GCA_034723125.1 Bacteroidota bacterium
TTTATCGGAAAAATTGCTAATCCGATTTACTAAAAGTTGTAATAAACCGTAAATAAAATATTTTAGTTTACGTTTTTTGTTTATAAAAAAATGGTTCTACTTCAAAATTGAAGAAGAACCATTTTTTACTAAAAGTGTTTAGTAATTTTATAGTTGATTTGAACTTTTACTTTGATACCACTTTTTCAAAATTGCCCATTGTTTGTCAGTTAATATTTTTTGAAGTTTTATCATGAAATTTTTATGGCAATCTTTAATATTCATGATTATTTGTTTTCTTACCGGGTTGTTTTTAATAGCAAGTTTTGTTGCTGTTTGTAGTTTCTGAAGTGCAACATATAGCTGGTTTTTTGTGATATTTCCATCTTTGTAACTCTTTATTAGTTTGTCTCTGCTATAATTACTTCTTTTAATAATTTTTAGAGTTTCTTTTCTTAATAATATCATTTGAACTCTTTTACAACGATAATATGAATGTAGTGCTTTGTGTAAATAAAACTTCTGTTTTTTGTTGAGATCAAGTCTTTGAAATAATTTCTTAAGCTGATTTTTTCTTGCACCATGAAATGAAAATTCACAGCTTGATTCATCAAATTCAATTTCATTTTCAGTCTCAGAAGGTATTGCATTATTAATAAGGTGGAAATCTGTTTCTAAGGATGCAATGCTTATTTCGGGTTCTTCTAACAATGAGATGTCATTCATTGCTAAAGTTTCATTGTCATTTATCTCGCTTTGTATTGGAGTCGGTTGTGCAATTTCTTCATCTTTTTCGCAAGAAGTGAAGATGACAAGAATGGCAATGATAAATAAAGGTAAAAGTTTTTTTAATGTTTTCATAATTTCTAAAATTTTAATTGTGGAACAAATTTATGATATTTAATTTGATTCTTAGATGATACTTTTACGAAAAGGTTTAATCTCTCTGATTTTTCTAAAAAATTATTTTGATGCTTCCATGTGAATAGTTGCCAAAATATTTAATTCTTTTTTTATATTATTTTCAATTTTAGTGGCAATGTAGTGAGCTTCTTTTAATTCCATGTCGTTGGGAAGTGTTATGTGAAAAGTGGTTTCTAAATGATTTCCATAATCATGAATTATTATATTATGTGGATTTGTGCTTTTTTCACAGCTTTTAAAAGCAACTTCTTTAATTTTATTAATTAGTTCATCATCAGGTTTTTCTCCTAAGATGGCACTAAAAGAATCTTTTAAAATTCTGAAAGTTGTGTATAGCATAAGAAGTGAAATAAGAAGTCCTAAAACACCATCTATCCACCAAGTATTTTTTGCAGTAAAAATACCAATCAGAATTAATACTGAAGAAATTGAATCAATTCTGTGATGTAATCCGTCTGCAATGAGTGAACGTAAATTTTTCTTTTTCCCGACTCTTATAGCAAATTGTGCCATAATTTCTTTTAGAACTATTGAAACTGAGGTTACTATAATAGCAATTATTCCATAATTGGTACTTTTATGACTTTGTAATTCCTTAATAGATTCATGAATAAAGTTAAAAGCAATTATGGCGATTATTATCCCAATCAAAAAACTGGAAATAAATTCAGCTCGTCCATGCCCAAAAGGATGTTTTTTGTCGGGAGGCTTGTTAGAAATTTTATTACCTATTAAAACTATCAATGATGTAATTGAATCGGAAATAGTATGCCATGCATCAGTAATCAATGCAACTGAGCCTGTTACAATTCCAGCCCAATATTTTATGGCAAATAAAAATATGTTAAGAATGATTGACAAAGTCCCTTCTAAATTTGCCCAATAGCTATTTGATTTTTGCTTCTTCAATAGTTTTAATTTTGTTGATTTTGCCCAGTGATGAATATACAAAGTTATCAATAAATATTATTTCTTTGGGTATTTCATATCTTTTTAATTTTTTTGTTAAAAGTTTTAATATCATTTCTTTTTTCTCGGAATTACTACTTTCAATTGCAAGCATTAGTTTTTCTCCAACTATTTTATCCGGAATTGAAAAGAAGAAATATGTTGTGTTTTTAAATATTTCTGAAATTTGATTCTCAATTTTTATTGCTAATTCATCAGGATTTATTTTAAAACCTGATGAATTAATTATGTTGTCGGCTCTTGTTAGCCATTCAAAACTCTGATCTTTGTTTAAATTAACTATGTCATTTGTATATAATTTTTTTGATGGATAAAGTGGTGTTTGTAAAATCAGTCGGTTTTTATTGTCTGTCTCTGCTTTAATATTTTTTAAAAGATGAAAATATTTATCGGGATTTTTACCGTTTAATCTTTTCAAGGCAACATGTGTAAGTGTTTCTGTCATTCCGTAAGTGTGAAATACAGGGGCTTGAATTTCTTTTGCTTGAGCAATTATTTCTTTTGAAATTCTCTCTCCTCCAATAATTACTGCTCGTGATTTATTTAAAATTTTAATTTTTTCGGGTGTTTCTAAAATCAAACTTGAGAATTGTTGAGGAATAAATGCGAAAAAATCTATTTTTTGATTTAATGAAATTTCTTTTAAAGGATTTTTTGAAGGTTTTAGCACCAAAAGATTTGCTTTGCATACTAATGCTCTGATTACCATCATAAAACCTGCACTGTGATCAACAGGAAGACAGAGAAATAAAGTGTCGGATTTTGATATTTTAAAAGTTTCTATTGTTTGTTTGGCACTAATAATTAATTGTTCTTTTGTAAAAAAAATTATTTTAGCCTTTGCTGTTGAGCCACTTGTTTTCAGTTTAAATTTTTTTCTCCCTGAATTCCAATCTGCGATTATTTTACAAACGGAAGCGATAAAATTATCATTTCCCAATGAAGTTGAGTTTTTTATTTTATCAAACTCTAATTCATTATTTTTATAAAATATCTTACTCATTTGTGTAAATTTTATTTATTTTTTGGATTATATTTTACAATAGCCATATTTAAAAATTTGCTAAAATCCTTTATTTCCGAAAGAGCCTTTTCTTTAGTTTTAAATTTCTTTAAAGGTATCTTATGCTGATGGTTTTTGTCAAGTAAAAAAATGCGAAAATCTTTTTGGTTATAGCTTGTAGTCCTGTTTGTCATGCTATATGTTCTGTAATCTAATGAAGATTGCATAACTGTAATTTCCTTAAATTCGGAAAGATCAATCCATGAACCTGATTTGATAAAACCAAAAAATTTGTAATGAAATTTATATCTTGTATTTTCGGGTTCAACAATTATTCCTGTTGTTGTAAAAGTGAAAAACAGTCCGACAAGAGTTACAATGATTCCAAATATTGATGATTCTGAGAATGAAATAAATATACCTGCAACGATTAATATATACCCTGCAAAGCTACCTGAGGAGCCAAAGAGTTTGTCTAATTTATTATCAATTTTCATTAGTTAAAAAGATTATTAATTTTTAAAAAGTAATTATCAAAAGCAATGTTAACAAAAATATTCAAACAAAGGTAATAATTATTGTATTTTTGTTGATTAAATCATTGTGTAAATAAATTAAAAAACTAATATTATGAGTTTTATAACAGGAATTATCCCAAGGCAAATTTTTGATTCACGTGGTAATCCAACAGTAGAGGTTGAAGTTTTTACCGAAAGTGGATTTATAGGAAGAGCAGCTGTGCCTTCGGGTGCATCCACAGGTTCTCATGAGGCGGTTGAGCTTAGAGATGGCGATAAAGATTATTTTCGCGGCAAAAGTGTTTATAATGTATGTGATAAAATTATTGACATTGTAGAGCCTGCACTAATGGATATTAGTGTGTTAGATCAAAAATTTATTGATAATCTTTTATTAGAACTTGATGCTACAGAGAATAAATCTAATTTAGGAGCAAATGGAATTTTAGCTGTTTCTATGGCTGTTGCTAGAGCAGGTGCAGAAGTATCAGGTTTACCGCTTTATAAATATATAGGTGGAATAGGAGCTAATACTTTGCCTATACCAATGATGAATATTCTTAACGGAGGAAAGCATGCTGATAACAATGTTGATTTTCAGGAATTTATGATTATGCCCGTTGGTGCTGAAACATTTAGTGATGCTTTAGCTATGTCATTTGATGTTTTTAATAGTCTAAAAGATTATTTGAAATCAAAAGGTTACTCAACAAATGTTGGTGATGAAGGTGGTTTTGCACCAGATTTAAAATCTAATGAAAAAGCAATAGAAACAGTTATAAAAGCTATTGAAAAAGCAGGCTACAAAGCAGGTAATGATTTTTATATTGCATTAGACCCTGCTACTGCTGAAATGTATGATGCCAAAAAGAATGTTTATAAATTTTATAAATCAACACAAAAAGAAATCTCTTCTGATAAAATGGTTGATTATTGGGTTGACTGGGTAAATAAATATCCTATAATTTCTCTTGAAGATGCTCTTGGTGAAGATGATTGGGACGGTTGGGTTAATTTAAATAAAAAAATGAACAACAAAATTCAAATTGTTGGAGATGACCTTTTTGTTACTAATGCCAAGCGTTTAGCTAAAGGAATAGAATTGAATGCAGCAAATTCAATTTTGATAAAATTAAATCAAATAGGAACATTAACAGAAACGATTGAAACTGTTCAATTGGCAAAGGAAAATAATTACACATCAGTAATTAGCCACAGATCGGGTGAAACAGAAGATACTTTTATAGCTGATCTTGCTGTTGCGTTAAATACAGGACAAATAAAGACAGGTTCATTATCCCGAACAGATCGTATTTCAAAGTATAATCAATTGTTACGTATTGAAGAAGAATTAGATACTGATGCAATATTCCCAGGTAAGAACTTTAAATTTTTAAAATAAATTTGATATTTCTTTTTTAATTTGTGAGTAGAATTTTTAGTAAAAATAACATGAGTGAGGAAAAAATAAAAGATAAGACTTTTTTGGAAAAATTATTTGCTACTCTTAAAAATAGGTATGTAATTGTTTTACTTATTTTTATTGTGTGGGTAGGTTTTTTGGATAGGAATAATATTATAAAAACGATAAAAGTTCACAATGAGGTAAAGGAATTAAAGTCAAACAAAGAATATTACCTTAAACAAATTGATGAAACTAAAAAGATAAGAAAAGAATTACTTAATAACAATGTATTACTTGAAGAGTTTGCTCGTGAAAAGTACTTTATGAGAAAAGAAGGTGAAGATGTTTTTGTTGTGGAAATCAAAGAGTAGCTTCGGCTTCGCTCAGCTACAAAATTACAAAAATAATTCAGCTACAAAATTCGCTCAGCTACAAATTAATATGGTAAATTTTGATGGGTAATAAATTATCAATTTTTTATCCTG
>JAYEOP010000456.1:5383-8992 GCA_034723125.1 Bacteroidota bacterium
ATTTTATCCTTCATCATATCCTGATAGCTTTCAAGCCATGTAAAGATATATTTTCCAAGTACATCAAATTCAATATTTACTTTTGTTCCTTCTCTTATAAATTGAAAGTTAGTAACTTCATAAGTGTAAGGAATAATTGCAACTGTAAATTCTCCTGTTTTATTATTTACATCAAAAGCTGTAAGGCTAACTCCGTCAATACTTACTGAGCCTTTTTCAACAAGAAGAAATTTCTCACCCGGTTTGAATTTAAAAGTGTAGTACCAACTTCCGTCAGCTTCTTTAAATTTTGTGCAAACTGCTGTGGAATCGATGTGACCTTGAACAATGTGTCCGTCAAATCTGTCATCAAATTGAAGACTGCGTTCTAAATTCAAAGAATCACCAACTTTAAGATCTCCTAGATTTGTTTTTTTGAGTGTTTCTTCAACTGCTGTTAATTGGTATGAATCATCAAAAACTTTTTCAATTGTTAAACAAACGCCATTGTGTGAAATGCTTTGATCCACATGTAATTTTGGCAATAATTCCGATTCAATTTTCATTATTAGGCTACTACCTTTTTTTTCAAGCCCAACAACCTTTCCCATTTTTTCTACTATTCCGCTAAACATAATTTTTATCTTATTAAAGTGATTGTTCCTTTTTTTGTTATCGGTTTAAGACCGTTTAAATATATCTGATAAACTCTGCAAATATAATAATAGGTTCCTTCCGAACAATCTTTATTTTCTTCATTTTCTTTTCCATCCCAATTTAATTCAGGATTATTGGTTTCAAATACTAATTGCATCCATCTGTTATAAACATAAAAATCAACTTTTTCAATATGTTGGAATCCACCTGTAATTGGGTGATAGGTGTCGTTTACTCCATCTCCATTTGGTGTAAAAATATTTGGTAAAATATAATCGGGACAATTATCTACACAAACTTTATTGCTAAAGACACTTTCGTTTCCGTAAGAATCTATAGCTGTAATGTGATAACAGCCTGCAAGTGAATGTTCAAGTTCAATGCGTTGATCTTGGTAAAAACGTGTATAATATCCGTTAACTTTTTTTATTAAAGAATAATCTTCTTTTAAAAGTTCGCTGTAATAAATGTTGTACCCAATAACATCTATTGCACAAGAACTGTCAATGTAAAACCAGCTTAGTTCACTTAAATCCTGTTCGCAAATTGACTTTGCCTGAAGGTTTGGAGGACATGGTTTAATGGTGTCAACAGGGAAAGCACATTTTTCTTGAGAGAAATTTATTATCGGATACACAAAATTGCTTGATGAAAAATATCCAAAAGATTTAATTTTGTAGCAATAATCAAATCCATTTGTAAGTCCAGAGTCGGTATAAGTTTTTTGTTGTGTAGTTCCAATGGAATCAAATTCCCCATTTCCACTTCGTTGACGATAAATTATGTAATGATTATTGTACCAAGGAACATTTTCATCCCAGTTCAAAACAAGTGAGTTGTGAGAAGGAGTGATGTTTAAAAATATTGAAGATGCACTTTTTGCATTACCAAGAAAATAATTGTTTCCTTGTTCGGTACCATAAAAATCTATTCGATAGGAGAATTGATTGTTGGCTGTATTGATTTGTGAATCAATGAGGATTGTGTCTGTAAGTTGATAAAAAGAATTGGCATTTATTTGTTTTATCAATTTTGGTGAATCATGATTTTTATCTTTTGACCTAAAAATATCATATCTGTAGGGTCCTTTATAAATATTTGTGTCTAATTCATTTGGTTTTGACCAGTCAACAAATATTTTTCCATTTGTTTCATTTGTCTTTTCAATATCTACATGTGTAATTACGGGTAAGTCTTTATTAAGTCTTGCACAAACTTCATTTGAAGCATACCCTTCTACAACTTTATAATTTTCCCCGACATAATAGGCTGTAATGCGGTAGCAATAAATTACTCCGGGTATAAGTCCATTACCTTTGTTGTCATCAAAATATTTTGTTTGATTGTAACCAAAAGTAGAATCTAATAATCTGAAGCCTGAATATTTTGGTAAAGCTGTTTCGCAAACTGTAGTATCCCAGAAAGATGAATCTATTTTGCGGTAAATATTATATCCCCATGCATTAGTACAAACAGAAGGAGGTTCCCAACTTAAGTCAATTCCTTTAATTGTGTTGTTAACAGTTAAATTTTCAGGTGCAGGACCAACTACTTTTATAAAAAAATGTTCAAGGTCAACAAGAGGAAGGTGAGAAGAACTATATCTTACACTGTCTTTTGCTTTAAAAACTACAGCATAGGGTTCATCCCTGATTGCATTACATGAAGGAGCCCATTCAAAATTTCCTGTTACTTTTGTTTGTGCAGTAACCGGATTAGTTGGAGTCAAAATAGCTTTGTTTGATGATTGAATAAAAGGACCACCATTGGCAGAAAGAATGATGAATTGATTTACATCAATATCTGTTGCAGTTACGGGGATTATTAATTTTAAATTTTTGCCTGCTTCCACACAAGTGTCTGCAATAGGTTGTATTTTAGGGGGATGGTTATTTCCGGGAACAACGATTATTTGCATATCGCGAACAATATATCCTATTCTTTTTTTATTTCTGAATTCTTCAACAAGAATTGCAATATTAAAAATACCTATTGTGTCGGGGTAATCCCAAAAAAGTTCCCCTGTATAATTATCAAGACAAAAACAATTTTTTGCACCGGGTTTATAATAATTGTAAACATCTTCATTAGAATTTTGTTTCGGAGGAATTAGTGTAAAAACAAGGCTGTCGCCATCGGGATCGTAAGCGTTTGGATTATGTTCAAAAAATTCACCTTTTTGGGCATAATCAATTGGGGGTTGTAATAAAATAGGGGATCTGTTAAGTCCTCTTGAAGGGCTTATTTGTAATTCTGTGTGAATGTAAAAAGGTGTGTAAACGGAGTTACCCATATTTACAACATCTGCTATTCTGTTTGGGTCATAAAATTCTAATTTGTATTTTCCGGGTCCAGGATAAGTGTGGACTGTTGTGTATTTGTTGTAATAAGTGCTGTTGCCAATGTTTTTTCTGTTTGATAAAGGGACGTTTTCCGTATTTCCATCACCAAAAATTAAATCAATGCTTGCTCTGTTTGCAGGACTTTGTATTTCTGTGTAGGTAGTAACAGTAATTTCAAATTTGTAATCTAACAAAGAGCCAATTTGTTTGTAGGTTATTTCTCCAGCACGGTTATGCGTTGCAAAACTGATTTTTGGGAAAAGAACAGCTATAAAAATAAGTAACAGTATGTATTTTAAAACAATTTTCATTTTTCAGCTAATATAAGCATGAATTCAAAGTTACAAAAAAAATTCCCAATTTATATCTTTTTCTGATTTTTTCTTGGGGTTTTACTTTTATGCAAATACCTTACCTATTAGTTTTTGTTGGATGGGAATGTTTTTTAAAATTTAACAAACTTTTTAGTACTACAATTGTTATTTGTTATGATTTGAACAAAGTAAACACCGTCTTTTAAATTTGAAACATCTTGTTTTATTGGGTTAGTAGAATTTGTGAAACTATTTTCAGAAATAAGTTTGCCATCAATATCAATAATTTTTAATTGAAAATTACCTGAGACATTAGA
>JAYEOP010000457.1 GCA_034723125.1 Bacteroidota bacterium
ACATATATATGTGTGTTAATTTAGAAATATGGAACAAAGAATTATAGATAACGAATGGAGTTTTGTTGGAGCGAATACTAAGGAATATACGCATTGCTATCATAATTATCCTGCTATGATGATACCACAAGTTGCTCGTAGATTAATTGAAATTTATGCTCCAAAGAATACAAAATTAATTTTTGATCCATATTGTGGAACAGGAACAACATTGTTAGAAGCTAAATTGGCAAATATTGATTCAATAGGAACAGATTTAAATCCTCTTGCCCAATTAATTGCACGAGCTAAAGTAAAAAATTATAATGTTAATAAAATAATTGCATCAAAAGAATTAATTTCTGAAGAAAGTTTTAAGTTTTCTTTCAATCTTATCGATAATGTTGATTTAATTAAGTTTAAGAATATTGAATATTGGTTTAGTGAAAAGGTAATTAAAGAAATTTCGTTTTTATTAAATTTAATTTATTCAAAAATTGATGAAGATTTGCAAGATTTTTTCCTTGTTGTACTTAGTGAAACTTTGCGAGAAGTATCATATACAAGAAATGGAGAGTTTAAGTTATATAGAATACAACAAGAAAAAATTAAAAATCATAAACCTGATACATTAGGATTGTTTTTAAAAAAACTTAATAGAAATATTAAAGGTTTGAATGATTTAATAGAAACCAAAGCAAATACAAAGACGAATATATTGGATTTTAATACATGTATTGAAGAACCTGTGAAATATATAGATAATAAAATTGACTTTGTTTTAACTTCACCACCTTATGGCGATTCTCGTACAACAGTGGCTTATGGTCAGTTTTCAAGGCTTTCTAATCAATGGCTTGGAATTGAAAATGCAAACAAAATTGATAACATATTAATGGGTGGGAGTAAAAATCATAAGAATTTAAAATTTAATACAAAGTATGCCTACAAGGAACTTGATGAAATTAAAAGTATTGACTTAAAACGATATAATGAAGTTAAAGAGTTTTTGATAGATTATGAAAATTCAATAAACAATGTATCTAATTCCGTTAGAAAGAATGGAAGAATTGCATACGTTGTTGGAAACAGAACAGTAAAAGGTGTTCAAATTCCATTAGATTACATAACAGTTGAGTTATTTGAAAAAAAAGGTTTTTCGCATTTAAAAACAATCGTACGGGAAATCCCAAATAAAAGAATGCCAAAGGAAAACAGTCCTTCAAACAAAGTAGGAGTAAAACTAAAAACAATGAGTAATGAATATATTGTAATAATGGAGAAGCAATAAATGCTTTTATTGCAATAGTTCAATAATACCAATTTAATTTCAAAACGCCTGATAAATAAATTAAATTATATTTTTCTTTTTTTAGGCAAAAATTCTTTGCATAGCTATAGCTACGGAAATAATTTTTAACGACAAAAAAGGGAAATAGAAATGATTTATATCGGGTGTTTTGATGTTAATTTGGTATAACAAAAAAAAATGGTATTTTAAATGCTAAGCAGATATACAAATGTAATAGAATTGGTAAATTGAGAAAGAGTATGATTGCTTCGTATGGATTAATTCTTCATTGACTACGGGGTATTTATATTTGTCCTTCGTGTAAGTCCCAAATTGGAAAGCACATTTCATAATCATTCCATGTAATATCTCCATATTCAATTGAATAAGACTGAAATAATTGTTTGTCTTGGTATTTTTTTGTCATAGGATTTTTGGCTTTTTTAAGAAATTCACCAAAATCGATAGTCCTTTCAATTCCATCGGAAAATTTAACCCAAGTTGACCGATTTTAAAAACCGTGAAAAATTTTATACGACAGATAATCAGACGTTTAACGATTTTATCCAATAAAGTCAATTTTGTAAAACGCAGATATTCAGGCATGTACAATTTGTAGGTCGTTTGTAGTGGCTGAATCTTTTATTTGTGCTTGTCAGGTAAATTATAAATTACTACTTTTGCCAAAAAATTATTTGTGTACATTTAACATAACATACACAAAAACAGTCTTTTAGTAATATT
>JAYEOP010000458.1 GCA_034723125.1 Bacteroidota bacterium
ATATTTATCATATTGAGGATGCAATAGTTCCGTAACCTCACCTAAATCCTCTCCTTTAAGGAGAGGACTTTTTTTGCATCTTAGATGCAAAAAATTGGTGATTTTACTTTTGCCATTTACAGCAAAAGAGCAATTCCTTCTCCTTGAGGAGAAGGCTAGGATGAGGTGTAACTTTGAAAATAAAATAAAATAATGAAAGAAGAACTTTTTTATGGAGCTAAACCAATATTGTTTGAAAGGGCACGGGAACTAAGAAAGCGAATGACACATGCTGAAAAAATCCTTTGGGGTAAAGTCAGGAATAGAAAAATTGAAGATAAAAAAATTAGAAGACAACATCCAATTTCCAATTACATTGTTGATTTTTATTGTCATGAAAAGAAATTGGTTATTGAATTAGATGGAGGAATTCATGAACAATTGGAACAAAAATTATATGATATTGATAGAGAAAAAGAATTAACAAATTTGGGATTAAAGGTAATAAGATTTAGGAATAGTGATGTTATTAATAATGTAGCTTCAGTATTGAAGGAAATCAAAAAACACCTCACCTAAATCCTCTCCTTTAAGGAGAGGACTTTTTAAGCAATCAAGTTGATAAAAAGTAGGTAGTAATTCCTTCTCCTTGAGGAGAAGGCTAGGATGAGGTGAAAATAAATTCTTTTATAAATTTTAATCATTTAAATTTGCATCTTAAAAAAATAACCAAATATGACTCAAGATGATTATAAAGACTTGCGTGAGCGTATCATTGCGCTAAGGGGGTATCTTTGATATTGCTTCAAAAGAAGAAAAAATAAATGAACTTGAAAAAATAACTACAAAAGCTGATTTTTGGAACAATTCGGATGATGCTGAATCTGTTTTGAAAAAGATAAAAGCAATAAAAAAATGGGTTAAATCCTATGATAATTTAGCTACTTCTTTAGATGAACTTGATGTATTAAAAGAATTCCAAGAAGAAGGTGAAGCTGACCAAGATGAGGTAAATAATCAATATAAAGTAACACTAAAAGAACTTGAAGACCTTGAGTTTATGAAGATGCTTTCAAACGAGGAAGACAGGTTAAGTGCTGTAATAGAGTTGAATGCAGGTGCAGGTGGAACAGAAAGCCAAGATTGGGTTCAAATGCTTTACAGGATGTACACAATGTATGCAGAGAAAAATGATTTTAATGTAAATGAAGTTGATTTAAAAGTAGGTGATGAAGCTGGAATAAAATCTGTAGCTTTTGAAATTGAAGGTGAATATGCTTTTGGATATTTGAAAGGAGAAAATGGTGTTCACCGTCTTGTAAGGATTTCACCTTTCGATTCAGGTGCTCGCAGGCATACATCTTTTGCTTCCGTTTATGTTTATCCTCTTGTTGACGATAGTATTGAAATTAAAATTAATCAAGCTGATATTACATGGGATACTTTTCGTTCCAGTGGAGCGGGTGGGCAAAGTGTGAATAAAATAGAAAGTGCTGTGCGTCTTACTCATAAGCCTTCAGGAATTATTGTGGAATGTCAACAGGAAAGAAAGCAGTTGAGGAATAAACAAAAGGCATTGCAATTGCTAAAATCACGATTGTATGAAGTTGAAATTCAAAAAAGAACAAAGGAAAAAGAGGTAATAGAAGCATCAAAGAAAAAAATTGAATGGGGATCGCAAGTAAGAAATTATGTTATGCATCCCTACAAGCTTGTAAAAGACTTACGTACAAATCATGAAACATCAAATGTTGATGCTGTTATGGATGGTGGTCTTGATGATTTTATTAAAAAATATTTGATGGAGAAGTCTTGAAAAAAATGAGTACAAACGATATTGTAGAAAAATTATTTAATACCAATTTAATTTCAAAACGCCTGATAAATAAATTAAATTATATTTTTTTTAGGCAAAAATTCTTTGCATAACTTGTTCCGCACTTGTTTCGGAAGCTATAGCTACGGAAATAATTTTTAACGACAAAAAAGAGAAATAGAAATGATTTATATCGAGTATTTTGAATTTAA
>JAYEOP010000459.1 GCA_034723125.1 Bacteroidota bacterium
ATTCGTGAATTAGTGGCAAAAAAATGAAAGCCACGAATACGCTAATGAATTATTCGTGAATTAGTGGCAAAAAAATGAAAGCCACGAATACACTAATTTATTATTCGTGAATTAGTGGCAAAAAAAAAAGAAAGCCACGAATACACTAATTTATTATTCGTGAATTAGTGGCAAAAAAAGAAAGCCACGAATACGCTAATGAAAGTCCGTTTTATTCCAACGTTCTTTGGCGGTTTAGAATAAAATTAAATTATTACTTTTGCCGACAGAAAATTATGAAGACTGAAATTAATAAAAAACTATTCTCATGGGCTATCCTTTTTGTTTTGATGCTAACTTGGGGTAGTTCTTTTATTTTAATGAAACGTGCTCTTGAGGTTTATTCCTTTTCACAAGTTGGCTCACTACGTATTTTTTTAGCATTTATTACTGCCATTCCATTTGCAATTAAAGGGATAAAAAAAGTAAGTTTAAAACAGTGGAAGTATTTATTTTGGGTAGGATTACTTGGTAACGGCTTTCCGGCATTTTTGTTCACCAAAGCACAAACAGGAATTGACAGCTCTCTTGCAGGTATTTTAAATTCCCTTACTGCCCTTTTTACCTTAGTTGTTGGTGTTTACTTTTTTAGTTTAAAAACTAAATGGTTTAATGTTGCAGGTGTTTTTATAGGATTAGTTGGTGCCATAGGATTAATTTATGTTAGCAGTGATGGAAATTTTGAACTCAATTTTAAATTTTCAGTCTATGTAATTATTGCAACTATCTGCTATGCAATTAGTGCTAACATTGTAAAAACACATCTAATGGAACTCAACCCTGTAAAAATTACCGTTTATGCTCTTTTAACAATTACACTTCCTGCATCGATTTATTTATTTGCTTTTTCTGGTTTTTTTGAAACATTCACAACAGAGCAGAACTCCCTGCAAGCTCTTGGTTATATAACTATTCTCGCAGTTGTGGGAACAACCTTAGCTTTAATTGCATTTAATAAATTAATACAAATGACAAGCAGTGTTTTTGCTTCATCCGTTACTTATTTAATTCCAATTGTAGCACTCTTTTGGGGTATTTTTGATGGTGAATCTTTTGAATTATATTTTTTAATCTGGATATTTCTTACTCTATTCGGAGTTTTCCTTGTAAATTTTAAAGCAAAGAATAAAATTAAAGTCTAATAAATATTTGCTTCTATGTTGATTTGTGTGGGTGAAAAATTATGAAACCTTCTTTTAGGATAATATTAGCTCATAAAAAAACAGGCTCACAGTTTACTATGCCTGCTTTCTGTTATTTGATATTTGGTCGTAGATACAATCTACGACTAGCCTGTGGGTATTTTTTTGACAAGTCCTAAGCAATAAATCAAGTCCATAAATTCACCAAAATTGCACTAATACCAAATTAACATCAAAACACCCGATATAAATCATTTCTATTTCCCTTTTTTGTCGTTAAAAATTATTTCCGTAGCTATAGCTATGCAAAGAATTTTTGCCTAAAAAAAGAAAAATATAATTTAATTTATTTATCAGGCGTTTTGAAATTAAATTGGTATAATTTTTACAAGTTCAAACAATTTCTATAAAATAATTATTTTTTAAAAATTCAATCGGTTCTATTTTTTTTCGTAAATTTGTAATATCAAATTATTGAATAAATATATATCGTATTGGATATGAATACAAAAAATAATAATTATGAATTTACAATACATTTCTGATAATACAGGTAAACCTGCTGGAATTTTTATCCCGTTAAAAGACTGGAGGCTACTTATAAGAAAATACAAAGGACTTGATAATGAGGTGGATAATACTGAATCTACTAAAGAAGAAATATTTGCAAGTATCAAACAGGGGCTTAATGAAATACAACTTATTGAACAAGGTAAAATGAAAACTACTCCTTTAAAAGATTTTCTAAATGACTTATAAAGTAGATACTACTGATACTTTTAAAAGAGAAGCTAAACGATTAATTAAAAAATATCCTTCTCTT
>JAYEOP010000460.1 GCA_034723125.1 Bacteroidota bacterium
AACATGAACCTCTTGCTTCGTCCTGTGTTCCATCTGTAGTCGTATAAATTGCATCTGCCGAACTCCAATCTCCACTATTATTACTTAAACTGTCGCTTAAATCTTTTGCTCCGTCTTTCCAATCATAAGTTATTTTATCAGTTACACATAATTTAAAAGTTCCACAATAAGATGTGGAACTATAGTTATCAATTGAAATATAATACCATTGTCCTATTGTTAAACTTGTAGATGTTACCCCAATATCCGAAGAAGCATCAATATATCTCTTACATTCCATTTGTGTTAATGAAGTATCCCACAAGGCAATATACGGATAATCCATTGTTCCTTCAGAACCTCCTATTCTTACGGTAACCTCAATGTTTGTTGTTGTTGCCTGAAACATAAACCATACGTTATAATTCGGTCCTGTATTCCAACATGAACCTCTTGATTGGTCAGCAGTTGCACTTACTGTTGTATATGCAGTATCAGCAGAACACCAATCATCTATATTGGAAAGAACTATTGCATTAGAACGGTCATTATTAGATGGTTGAGCATAACTGATTATAGGAAAAATAAAAAAAATATATTTTATAATATGAGTAATTATTTTTTTATACATCTACTAATTAATTTTATTGGTATTAAAAAACATACATTATTCTTGCCAACATCCTTTTCTTTTAACTTTCAACAGCTTACAAAAATATTAGTAAATAAAATCTTCTTAAAATAATAAAATATTCTCAATATTAGAATTGAAAAATAGAAATCCCCTGCTATGAGGGGATTTCTAACGGGCTAGGTCAAACCCAGTGTACTTAACCAATAAAACCAAAACCTATGTGGGTTGTTATATTTCTTATTTTATAAATATCTTTTCAGAATAATTATTTTTTTCAGTTCTAACATTTACAATGTAATAACCTGCATCAACATCAACAGTTATTTCATTATTATTTCCTATAATTTCTTTGTTTACAACAACTTTTCCTGTTATATCAATAATTGTAACTACAGCTTTGTCAACATCCATTTTAATAGTAACTGTATTTTCTACACTATTAATATTTACATTGTTGTTTTTTGTATTATTTTCAATTGCTGTATTTATTTCTTTATTATTATCTATTTGTTGAGGTAAAACAAAATGAAGAATAAATCTATCAGTCTTTTCATTTACATCTGCATAAAAAGAATACTCACCTTCTCCAAAATCAAACATTTTATTTTCTTTTAAATCTTCAAGATAAATATTAGCAGAAAATGAGAAATTATCAGCATCAATAAATATAGTATTTTTTCCTGAAACGCCAATTTTTGTATATAACGGAATTATCAATTCATTATCAAATTCAGGAATTGTGTTTATTGACATATCTTTAGCATCAGATGATTTTGTATAAATTTGCGAAACGGAATTATTATTACTAAACATTTTGTTAGCATCACAATAACTATCAAATTTTGCTGTAGATTTATTATCAAAACGAATAACTGTTTCATCTGTATATCCATTTTTTTCAGATTTTACTTTAAGTCTGATAATTTCTTTTCCGTTATCACTGTTTCTAAATGTAGCATCGCTGTTATGCAACCTCACATCATCAGTCATTCCTAAAGTACCATTTACACCTGAAGTGCTACATTTTACAAAGAAGCCTTGCATAGGTGGGATATACTGACCTCCACCATTTGCTCCTACTCCATCAATATATGAGGTAATAGCTTGTGCAACAGGATCCCAAATATAAATAGCATTATCAAGATTTGTTTTTGTCCAACCACTGGATGCATCCCAATCAATTGAGGATGGATAAGGATTACCTACAAAGTTATATCCATCATTATTATATGTTAAGTATGTATTAGAAAAACTACCTTCATTAAATTCACCTGAAAAAACTATAGTTTTATCTTCTGAATAATATACATCATATCCTTTCATTGGTTGAAGTTGCTCGTTTGCAACATGTGCTTGCCAGGTATTAGTGAACTCACTATAGGAATAAACCGCAGCACCCCATAATGCATTTGTAGAATCAATATCAACAGGAAGAGAAATATAATGCCAATCGTCTTCTGTTAATAATAACTCAGTTCTTGATTGACCACTACCGGTTGTTGTACCACCATCCTCTATATATGTACCATAACCATTTTCGTCAGAAATCAAATTTAAATTTCCATTATTAGTAAAATCATCTTCATTTGTAAATTCACCACTTATATTAAAATCACCTGTATTTGTAATATCATCTTCATTGGTAAATTCACCACCTACATTAAAATCACCTGTATTTGTAATATCATCTTCATTGGTAAATTCACCATTTGCATTAAAAGTACCATTATTTACAATGTTGTTTTTGTTTTCGAATTCACCATTAATAGTAATAGTAGCACCACTATTATTTGTTATTGTTCCTTCATTTTCACTTTCGTTACTTCCTCCGCAATGCAATGTTACAGTTCCACTATTGGTTAATGAACCACCGCTATCTATAATTCTAAACCTATTTGTAACAGTAAGATCACCATCATCGTCATTAGTAAATGTAGCATCATTTTTTAAATCAAATTCATCAGCGTTTAGTGTAGCATCGTTTGAAAAAGTAGCGTCATCTTCCATTTTAAATTTATCCGACACATCTATCTGTCCATTATTAGTAAAAGATGCAGAATTCTTCATTTCAAAATCATCACTGCAATTTATTGTTCCATTATTCACAGCATCTCCTTTTTCTACTATAAAATCCTCAACATTTACAGTTCCATTATTAGTAAAATCGGAAGTTGTTTCTTTAAGTTTAAATTCATCTGCAGTTATTATCCCGGAATTCGTCATAGTACAATCTTCTTTCAATTCAATCTTTTTTTTCACTTCAAAATTTCCTGAAATATTTAAAGTACAATCTTTAATTTTGAAATCATCATCAATATAGCTGTTACTTCCGAAACTAATAGTGCTACCTTTCCCATCAATATCTATCTTATCATCAACGAACACACCACCTGAAAATGAAACCGTACTATTCTCTATTTTGTTAATATCATCAATTGACACAGTATCATTAAAAGTAATATTCGTTGCATTTTTTACTTCAAATTTATCAGTAATGTAACAAGGAGCAGATGTTGTAAATGTCGTTGAACCATCAACCTTAAATTCTTCAACTGTAATTGTTGCTGTTGCTGTACAATTTCCTCCCTTAAATTCTATTTTTTCTATATCTAATTCTCCATCAACAATTAAATTGCCTCCTGTTTCAACTTTTTTAATTTCTTTGCTACCAGTTAATGAACCAGTTGATTGTATTTCCAAAGTACCTTTTATTTCATCTATATCATCATCTAAATCAACGTCATGCTTAATATAAACATGGTCCCCTGATTTAATCTTATTTCCAGGTTGCTTATTATTTTTCCATGTACTTTTATCTTTCCAATCACCATCTTGGTCTGTTTCGTAATTTGTAGCAAAAACAGAGAAAGACATTAAAAGAATGAGAGTAGAAAGTAATATTTTTAAATGAGTAGTTAAAGGTTTCATAATCCACAATAATTAGTTAAGTAACTATGATAAGTTACACTAAGTTTGCCACAAACATAATCAACTGTGTTTCAAACATATCTGTTTAAAGGTATAGTGTTTTACATCTAATTATTGGAATCTTTTTCCCGAAAATGGAAATATCCTAAATAAAGAATAAAGACAAAGTCATTATTTCTTCTTTTCAGTCTTAGCCTTAGTCTTCGTTTTAGTCTTAGCCTTAGTCTTAGCCTTAGCCTTAGTCTTAGTCTTAGCCTTAGCCTTAGTCTTCGCCTTAGTCTTCGCTTTTGTCTTGGTCTTCATTTCTTTCTCAATAATAACCAAAGCATCTTCCATTGTCAAAGACTCTGCCTCTGTTCCTTTAGGTATTCTAAAACTTTTCTTTTTATATTTAATATAAGGGCTGTAGCGTCCGTGTAGAATTTTTATTTCATTTCCTTTATTATCAAAGGTTTTTATTGTTTTTTTTATCTCTCTTTCTCGTTTTTCTTTGATTACTTCAATAGCCCTGTCAAGTTCAATTTTATAGGGATCATCATCTTTTGGTAAAGAATAAAATGAACGATTGAGATCAATATAGGGTCCCCAGCGACCAATATTTACAACTACATCAAAGTCTTCAAATTTTCCAATAATCCTTGGCAATTGAAGTAGTTCTAAAGCTTCTTTAAAAGTAATTGTTTCTATAAGTTGACCTTTTTTAAGTTTAGCAAATTTTGGTTTTTCTTCATCATCTCTTTCTCCCAGTTGCACAAAAGGACCAAAACGACCAAGACGAGTTGATACTTGTTTTCCTGTTTTGGGGTCATTTCCAAGTATTCTTGCTCCTTTGGATCTTTCAGCATCCTTTAATGTTTTTTCAATACTAGGCTGAAAATCTGAATAAAAATCACTTATCATCTTTTGCCAATCCTGTTTTCCTTCGGCTATTTTATCAAATTCATTTTCTACATTTGCAGTAAAGTTATAATCAATTACATCAGAAAAATGCTCAACAAGAAAATCATTTACTATCATTCCAATGCTACAAGGAAAAAGTTTTCCTTTATCAGCACCAAATATTTCTGTTTTTATTTCTTCAATTACTTCATCATTTTTGAGAAACAATAATTTGTAATCACGTTTTTCCCCATCTCTGTAATCTTTAATTACATAATCTCTTTTTTGAATAGTTGAGATTGTAGGAGCATAAGTAGAAGGACGACCGATTCCTAATTCTTCCATCTTTTTTACTAAAGATGCTTCTGTAAATCTAAATGGAGGACGAGTAAATCTTTGTGTTGCCTTGGCAATTTGTAATCTCAATTTTTCACCTTCTGAGATTGGAGGTAATAAAGTAGCTTTTTTATCAGAAGACTCTTCATCATCCCTTGACTCTATATATAGTTTTAGAAATCCGTCAAATTTAATTACTTCACCGCTTGCAATAAAAAGAGCAGGATTATTTGAGTTTTTAATTTTTACATTTGTTTTTTCAATTTTAGCATCTGCCATTTGAGAAGCAATTGTTCTTTTCCATATTAAATTATATAATTTTGCTTCACGTGAATCAAGGCTAATATTCTTTATAGACATATTTGTTGGTCTGATAGCCTCATGTGCTTCCTGTGCACCTTTTGTTTTAGTTTTAAAGTTTCTGGGTTTTGAGTATTCCTTTCCAAACTCTTCAATAACAGTTTCTTTAGCACTGTCTATTGCTAATGGCGAAAGCCTTAGTGAATCTGTTCTCATGTACGTTATATGACCTGCTTCGTACAAAGACTGAGCAAGACGCATGGTTTGAGAAACTGAAAAATACAATTTACGCGATGCTTCCTGCTGAAGAGTAGAAGTTATAAAGGGAGGTGAAGGAGATTTTTTTGCATCTTTTTTCTCAATATTATTTATTGTAAACTCTGCTCCTTTGCTATCTTCAAGAAATGATTTTGCTTCTTCATAACTATCAAACCTTTTGTTTAGGTCAGCATGAAGTATAGCATTCTTATTATCTTTTCCTGAAATAATAAATTCGGCTACAACTTTATAAAAAGTTGTTGGTTTAAATTTTAAAATATCTCTTTCCCTATCAACAATCAATCGTACTGCAACAGATTGCACTCTACCTGCCGATAATTTTGGTTTAACTTTTTTCCATAAAACAGGAGACAGCTTAAAACCAACAAGTCTATCAAGAATTCTTCTTGCTTGTTGAGCATTTACGATATTGTTACTTATTGACCTTGGAGTTTTTATCGCTTCAAGTATTGCATTTTTTGTAATTTCATGAAATACTATTCTCTTTGTTTTATCTTCTTTCAATTTCAACAATGAAGCTAAATGCCAAGAGATAGCTTCTCCTTCACGGTCTTCATCAGTTGCGAGCCAAACCATTTCAGATTTTTTTGCAGCCTTCTCTATTTCAGCAATCAGCTTTTTCTTTTCACTTAAAATCTGATAATTAGGTTCAAAATTGTTATCAATATCAATTGAAAGTTCTTTTGGAGAAAGATCTCTAACATGTCCGTTGCATGACTTAACAGTAAATTCTTTTCCTAAAAATTTCTCTATAGTTTTTGCTTTTGCAGGTGACTCAACTATTACTAAGTTTTTGCTCATAATTTTTCTTTCCTCTACTTTTATAGTCTATTAAATTCTTTTGGAAATTGATGAATTTCATCTGTACAAAATAAATATCGTTTTTAATATTGCTTATTTCCTGTCAAATTTAACAATTCTTTTTTTTCATTAATATTAATATAGAAAGATTTGAAAAAAGCATTTTCAAAAATGTTATATGATATTAATGTTTGTTTTTTCATTTTTAGTACTTATAATTTTCGCTTGCAAATTTCTAAATTGTGATGGATTTTACTTAACTTTAAGCAAAATATTTTTAATTTAATTTTTAACAACTACAAATAAGGAACTTACGATTATCAATTTTGCAAACAAATCAGAAAAATTTCATTTTGGAAATAATTAATCACTAATAACTGCTCAACCTACTTCTTTTTTATCAATGCTTACTGGCAACTCTTCCCCTTCTGAGTGTGCAATTATAACTGATCCACAAGTGTCGCTCCACACATTTGTAGCTGTTCTGAACATATCCAAAATTCTATCAACCGCAAGTATCAACCCTACTCCCTCTAAAGGAAGACCTACGGCTGACAAAATAACTGTTATCATTACTAAGCCGGCCATTGGAATTGCAGCTGCACCGATAGAAGCAAGCAGAGCGGTAATAACAATTATTAGTTGATTTCCAAATGTCATATCCATTCCATAAGCTTGAGCAATAAACATAGCTGCAACACATTCGTACAATGCAGTTCCATCCATATTAATAGTTGCTCCAAGAGGTAATGTAAATTTTGATATTTTTGTAGAAACCCCTGACATTCTTTGTACAGAATTAATTGTAATTGGCAAAGTAGCACCTGAAGATGATGTTGAAAATGCTGTTAACAATGGGGTTGTCATATTCCGAAAATGTTTAAATGGCTTGGCTTTTCCAAGATAGCGTGTTAACAATGGCAATGATACAAAAGCATGAATAATTAAAGCTACTATCACAACGAACATATATAAACCCATTCGTTGTGCAAGTTCAGCAAGATTATCCTGATCGGCAACAACTTTTAAAACTATACCAAATATTCCAAAAGGAGTAAATTTTATAATGAACATTGTCATTTTCATCATTACATCAAATACTGCCTGAAAAAAATCTTGTAAAGTTTTGGTAGCAGGAGCACTAACTTTTGTAATAAAAAAACCGAACAATAATGCAAAGAAAATTATTGAAAGCATATAATTATTTACAAAAGCATAAAAAATATTATCAGGTACAATTTCAATTAAAGTTTGCCCAAGTGCTTTTGGCTCATCCATTAATCCTTCTACATCAGCAGTAAAATTAAGGTCTGCTCCTACTCCCGGCTGAAAAACATTTACCATTACGAGACCTGTTGTAATGGCAAAAATACTTGTTAACACATAATAGCCCATTGTTTTAAATCCTAATCGTCCAAGCCTATCACTACTTCCAATATTAGTAACTGCCGAAATAATTGAACTCAAAATAAGTGGAATTATCAACATTTTTAATGCTCTAAGAAAAATATCTCCCATCCAACTAGTGCCTTTAACTGCTTTGTTAAAGTAAGCATGTTTTATTAACTTTGATTCATATTTTTCTGTTAATTCTTCTCCTATTACTGCTTTCAATTTTTTTAAGTAATCTACCCGGGTATTATAAACTTCGCCTTCAATTTGTTTTAAATCAATAAGAACTTCAACAGCAACACCTTCTGAGCTTAGATGTTTAAAGGATTTTTTAGTTAATTGATATTTCGTTGAAAATAATATACCAAAAATAATTGCGAGTATTAAAGCGATTAATATTTGCCAGTGTAATGGGAATTTTTTCATACAATTTTAGTTTTATTTTCATTAAAATTCACAAGCATATTACTTTAAAAAAATGAATTTCTATTTATTAATGTTCGGCAAATCTAAAAGTAAATTTTTAAAATTTTGCAAAGTTTTATGAAAAAATTGAAAAAACTAAAATCAACTACTAATTCATTCAGTATTTTTATTCAATAAAATATTTTTAATTTTGCATTTGATAAACTAAGTTAATAAAAAGCCGATGTGACGGAATTGGTAGTCGTGCTACGTTCAGGACGTAGTGTTCGAAAGAACGTGAGGGTTCGAGTCCCTCCATCGGTACGAAGAGAAGAAGTCCTCAGTCCTCAGTCCGCAGTCCTCAGTCTGCAGTCTTCAGTCAACAGTCCGCAGTTCGCAGTTCGCAGTCAAATTCCGAATAAACAAATCAGCAAATAAACAATTCTTCTTTGTGTTCTTTGCGTGAAAATATAAACAAATCAGTCGGCAGTCCTCAGTCGGCAGTCTTCAGTCCACAGTCCTCAGTTTGTTTGCCTGAATAACGTTGATTTTTTTTAACTTTTTCCTTTGCGTTCTTTGCGTCTTTGCGTGAAAATATAAACAAATCAGTCGGCAGTCCACAGTTCGCAGTCAAATTCCGAATAAACAAATCACCAAATAAACAACTTAATGACAATTAAATGACAGCGAAGCAAATGACCACTAAATGACTATTGAAACAAATCACCAAATAAACAAATAAACAATTTACCAAATAAACAGATGAAAAGATTCTTCTTTGCGTTCTTTGCGTCTTTGCGTGAAAATATAAACAAATCAGTCGGTAGTCCTCAGTCGGCAGTCTTCAGTCCACAGTTCGCAGTCAAATTCCGAATAAACAAATCAGCAAATAAACAATTCTTCTTTGTGTTCTTTGCGTGAAAATATAAACAAATCAGTCGGCAGTCCTCAGTCGGCAGTCTTCAGTCCACAGTCCTCA
>JAYEOP010000461.1 GCA_034723125.1 Bacteroidota bacterium
CACATCCGTTATTAGTTGTAGAAAATTGAGCCTCAGCCTTTGGATGAACATAAATTTTATAAGCTCTGGATGTTAACCCATAAACAGGACAAGCATTATCACGAGCAGATACTGTTAAAATATTTAAACCTAAATTTGTAATATCAGGATAGAATTTTAAAGTTCCTATGGGATGTTTGTAATTTGATGTATTAAGTTGCCAACTTGTATTTGTGATTGATGAATCCCAGCAAATTTGTAAAGTATCATTTACATCAATATCTGATGTAGAAAAAGTGTAGTTTACGGTGTCGCCTTCTGTTACAT
Organism: Bacteroidota bacterium; assembly: GCA_034723125.1. Taxonomy (NCBI): domain Bacteria; kingdom Pseudomonadati; phylum Bacteroidota; species Bacteroidota bacterium. The sequence continues at coordinate 307 of JAYEOP010000461.1, forward strand.
TTAAAGTTGATGTAGGATTTAATTTAGGTGAATGATTAGTAGGACAATTAATAACTATTATTTGAATATCTCTCCGGTTTTCCCCAATCTTAACCCCATTACGAAACTCCGAAACATTTATTACCATTACTGTTTGTTCAATTTTTGTCGGTCGGAATGAAAGATCCCCAGTTGAAGGATTAAGGTGAATGCCTTTTGGTAAGGGTAAATTCTTATTCGGGAATCCATAAAAGTAAAATGCTTTGTCATAATCGTACTGACCTGAATAAGAAATATTTGAACCATGACCCTCTAATGGATAAGCAAATTCATAAGCCAATGAATCCCCATCAGTATCATACGCACCAACATTTAATTGATAATCCTGATCTTTGCAAAGTAAATTAAGTGCTTCGTTTCTGAAAGTAGGTGAGCTGTTTTGAGGAGTGATACATCTGTTTAAAGTCGCTTCAATGTAAAAATATTTATTTGCTATTCCTGTTGTTATTGTTGCATTTCTGCAACACATTTGATAGGATAATATCAATTCACAACATGCTGTATTTAAAACAACTAACTTTTGATATTCATACTTTTCAACACCATAGGGAAATGAACATGAGCCTGTTTGACATCTTGTACAACTATTTGAGCATACAGAAGTTATGTCAGTTGTGGAAGTTCTTGGCATTGTAGCTGTTGTAATAATTTGATTGGTTGATTTACACTTGATTGTAATGTTTGCATTACACGGATTAATTCCGTTACAATCTCTGTACATAACCAACTTTATTATAAAACTATCTTGTCCCATATTTGTATAGCTTAAATCTCCTCCCATAAACCAAGATGATTTTACTTCTGTGTTAAATAAAAATATTATTGCTAAACTTAATAAAAGACGAATACTTAATTTTTTCATAATTATAATTTTTTTATTTATTCAAAAACCAATTTCTCTACAATCTCACTTCCATTCATCAATCCAATTTTTAAGAAATAAATTCCTGTAAACTGTTTCTTTAATTCATAATTTTTTGCGTTTAAATCCTGAGCTTTTAAAACAGATTTACCTAAGGAATTATATAAATTAATAGATTGCATTTTTATTTCTGATTTGATGTAAATTTTTTCATTTGATGGGTTTGGATAAATCAATATTTCAGAATTCCCAACTTCTGTAATTCCGTTTACTTTGGCATTTATGAAAGCTAATTTTGTTAGAGAATCAGTACAGCCGAGGTCAGAAATTACTTTCAAACTCACATCATAATTCCCAACATTTTGATAAGTATAAACAGGATTCTGAACTATGGATGAATTTCCATCTCCAAAATCCCATTGAAACTGTGAAATTGCATTAAAACCTATTGTTGAAGAATCATAAAAATGAACAACAAAGGGAACTTCCCCTGAAATTATGTTTGCTCCGAAACTCGCAATTGGAATGTCTCCGATTTGAACAAAAATAGAATCATATTTTGTAGCACAAACAGTATCTTGGGTTTCTGCTTTTATCCAAAAACCTTGATTTGATAAATCATTATTTCCATGTAAATATTTAATAAAAAGATTATTAGGATTTCCATCAAAAATTCCATCCGCTTGTTGTCCTTTTGACCAAAGCATTGATTGAGCATTTTCAAATTGTGCATTTAGTTCATAATAATTATTTTTACAAACAATTGGATTTGTTTTGTCAATTATTATTG
>JAYEOP010000462.1:0-2711 GCA_034723125.1 Bacteroidota bacterium
AATACTATGGAATTTAAATATGCGACTATAAGTTTTTTAATTTTCATTATTTTATTTAATTTTGAAGTGGGAGAAAGGCTCTTTAGATTTTGATATATGACAAAAATAATGGACAACAGTAAAAATATTATTAGGTTTTTAATTCCTATTGCATTTGTAATTTTTGTTTTTTATTCCATTCCGAAGGAAGGAAAATTTAAATATGAATACAGCAAATATGAATTATGGCAACATGAAGATCTTAGTGCTCCATTTACTTTCCCAATTCATAAAACACAAAAAGAAATAGATGCTGATAAAAAAAAGCTGATAAATTCATTTCTGCCTTTTTATTCCAAATTACCAAATGTTTCAAAGCAAGTAAATAATAAATTAATAGAAAAAATTTCTGATATTTATATTGAAGATTATGATTCTTTAAGTGAAAATCAGAAAATATATATTTTATCAATATCTAAACAGTTGATTGATGATATTTATAAAAGGGGAATTATAAGTATTGAAAAAAATCATTTTAAACACCAGAGCCAGTTTTATTTTACTTTAGTTTTTCCAGATAAAACTGCTAAGGAACTTAGTTTATCAGATGTAATACCAAGTACAGAAGTTAGTAAATATTTGGAAAATGTTTTTAACAAAAAGCCTGTATTAAGAAGAAGTTTAAATATTGAAAGTCTTTCTTCAATTTTTGTAGCAGACATTATTTACAACGAAGAATTATCAGAGACTAAAATTAATAATGAACTTTCAAATATTTCTCTAAATAAGGGACTTGTTTATGAAGGGCAAAAAATTATTTCTAAAAATGTAAAAGTTACACCTGAAAAATTTCAAATTCTTGAGTCTTTGAGATTGGAATATGAATCTTCAATTGAATCCAAAAAGAAAAATTATCTGATGTACATCGGATACTTTTTGCTAATAATTATTATTACTGGTAGTTTCGTACTTTATATCTTTTTGTTTTATAAAAAAATATTTAATTCAACTAAGGATTTATTGCTAATTTTCCTGACAATACTTTTATTCATTTTATTAAGTACATGGGCTTTAAAAATTGAACTGATTAATATTTACTTAATACCATTTTGTATTGTGCCAATATTACTATTGTCATTTTATGATGCAAGAATTGGATTTATATCTCACATGATTACAGTTTTAATAATAAGTATTTTTGCACCTAATAATTTTGAATTTTTATTTATTCAAATAATAGCAGGATTAGGTGTGATTTTAGGTATTTATCAAGTAAAATATTTATCACAATTTTTTATTACTGTTCTAACTATTCTCTTTGTTTATTATTTTTCTTACTTCGGTATAAAATTAATACAAGTAAATGCAATAAGTGAAATTGAATTTTCTGCATTTATATGGTTTACAGGTAGTTTTATTCTTACTCTATTGGCGTATCCATTAATATTTGCTTACGAAAAAGTTTTTGGATTATTATCTGATATCACATTAGTAGAACTATCGGATTTGAATAAGAAATTGCTTAGAGAATTGTCAAAAAAAGCACCTGGGACATTTCAACATTCTGTGCAAGTTTCAAATATCTCAGAGGCAGTTTTAAACAAAATCGGAGGAAATTCATTGCTTGCAAGGGTAGGAGCTTTGTATCATGATATTGGTAAAATGCATGCTCCACAGTATTATATTGAAAATCAAAAGGGATTTAATCCTCATGACGAGCTTAACGAAAAAGAAAGTGCTGAGATAATAGTGAAGCATGTTCGGAAAGGTGTTGAATATGCAAAAGAGCATAAATTACCCAAAGAAATAGTAGATTTTATAAAAACACATCACGGTACTTCACGTGCTGAATTCTTTTACAGGAATTATAAAAAGAAACATCCTGATGAAAAAATAGATGAATCGATATTTACTTACCCGGGACCAAGACCCATTAAAAAAGAAACGGCTGTAGTTATGATAGTAGATTCAATTGAAGCAGCTTCTAAAAGTTTAAAAAATCCTAGTGAAAAAGATTTGGAAAAACTTGTTGATGATTTAGTAGAAAATAAGTTGACAAACAAGCAATTGAGTATGGCAAATATTTCATTAAAAGAAATAAGGATGGCTAAAGGAATTATTAAACTTAGTCTAAAAACAATATATCATAGTAGAATTGAATATCCCAAAGAAAACTAGTACATTTGAAAAATAAAAAAAAATGTACTTTTGTATTTTTAATAAGTTTTAATTGATAAAATAAGTGGAAGATGGATGATAATAGTAGAAACAAGCAAGATGAAGTATTTTCGATTCGTGTACGTGCCGGGAAAAAAAGAACATATTTTTTCGATGTAAAAACAACAAAAAATGATGATTATTACCTTACTATAACTGAAAGTAAGCGTGATTTTAAAAATCCTAATTATTACATCAAACACAAAATATTTCTTTACAAAGAAGACTTTAACAAATTTTTAAAAGCTTTAAACGATTCAGTTGATCATGTAAAAAATGAACTGTTGCCTGATTTTGAATACGATATGTATGACAGAGATGAGGACTTGCAAGTAAATGATGAGGAAGAAAAAAAGAATGACTAATTGTTAAGGGAGGTTCTATTAATTTTGGTTTTATGTTTAACGTATTTATTATTATTCGTTTACACGGTATAGTAAAACGCAATTTATGACCGCTCTGCATATATCATATTAGAATATTTCATATAAATTAATTTTAATCTGTGAATCTGT
>JAYEOP010000462.1:2811-8902 GCA_034723125.1 Bacteroidota bacterium
TCTGTGGCTTTAATATTTTTTTACCCACACAAATCAACATAGAACTTTAATTTTTAATGGTAAACTTATCATTTTATAAGGGTTATTGTGCCTTTATATAAATGATTTGGAGTGTTTCCTTCATACTGAATAATAACAATATAAGTTCCAATATCACAAGCATTACCTTTATAGTAACCATCCCAACCTTCTTTGGTTGAGTTAGTTGAAAATACTTTTTCGCCCCAGCGATTAAAGATTATCATATTAAATTTTGATAAATTAAAGGCTTTAACTTTAAATGTATCGTTTAGTCCATCATTATTTGGGGTAAAAGCAGTGGGAATATGTAAAACAGGATCGTATTCAAAACAAATTTCATTTGACCATGATTGTAAGTTTTCATTGTCTTTTTGCACTGCAACAATTCTGTAACATTGTTTTCTTCCATCCAATCCAACTGTAATTGAGGCAGTAGTGTCGATGTTTCCTTTATTATATAAATTGAAAGTTTCGACATCATTTACACGTCTGTAAATATCGTATCTTTCAACGCCATTTTTCCATCCGATGTAATCATTCCATGAAAGCTTGATATCAAATTCTGTTGTTTTATTTCCTTTAAGAAGTATTGAACGGTGTATTGAACTTTCAAACCTATCACTACACACATTGCTTACTGCAATAATGTAGTCATAAAAAAATTCATGAGTTAATACATTTTTATCAACGTATTCTAAAACATTTTTAGGGAATGAATCTACTAAATTCCAAGTATCTCTATACTTAGGATTACCTTTAAATAAAAGTGTTTTTCTGTTGTAATATTGGTCATTAATAAGTTCCCAACTGATTTTTGTTTCTAAATCATTTTCAATTTTTGTTGTAACAACTTTTATGTTTGGAAATAATGAATCAATAGAAACAACTTTGTTTTTTATCTCCCCAATACATCCCCATTCTGAAGTTTCCTGAACCTGAATATATCCTGAAGGAGGTGAAAGCCATTCAGCAAATATTTTATACTTACCATCTTGGCTGGTAAATATTCCGCCATTAATTGTCCAGTTAAAAGATGAATTGGTAAATCCATTTACTGAATATTCTTTATTGGAATTGTCAGGAAAACAAATAGTTGAATCTCCAAAAATTTGACTTGTTGTTGGTATAGGATGGACATGAACAATAGTATCAATTATTTTATTTGTACAACTGTCTTTTGTTATTTCTAATACAGAAAGTGTAAAATCTCCTTTTCCCTGCCAATATACCTCAATTGTGTTGCTATACTGACCGCTAAAAACAATATTTGAATCATCTATTTCCCATACATAAATAGAATTTTGAAAGCCTTGAACAGAATATGTAAAAGTATCAAATTCGCATATATCAAAATTGCCGTTTATGGGTGAAGTATTTGGTAAAGGATTTAAAACTATTTTTTGATAAACAGTATCTCCATAACAATATTTATTATTTACCGAATCATAACTTGTTTCAAAAACTTGTAGTAATGCTATTTGTTCCTTAGCCCAATTTACACCTATTTCATTTTTTCCATTTCCCCAAATAATATTTCCACCATTAATCTTCCAATTATAATTAGAGCCATTAACATTTAAAACATTGTAGGGTTCATTTAATGTATAAGCACAAAGATTTGTATCTCCAAAAATATCAGATGTTTCAAGATGGTAGCTAATTATAACTTCCTTAGTTGCAGAATCACTTACACAGCCTTCCTTTGTTGTTTCAATAGCTGTTATTCTTGCTATTCCTGAGTCAGGGAAACTTACTTTTATTGCATTCTTTGATCCAAAATCTGTTCTTGTAGCAAGATAAACTTTCCATTGATAAGTAGAGCCTAAAGATTCTTTAACGCTAAAATCAACATTCACTACATTTGGACAAACAACGTTTGGTCCTATAATCTTAATTTGAGGACGAATTATTTTCACGTCTAATTTTGACGTATCACCAATACATCCATAAGTATTTGATTCAACAACACTTATTTTCCCTTTTATGCTATCAGTCCAAAGTATATTAATAGCATAGGAATTTGCTCCTGACATTTGTGTGCCTCCGTCTAAAGTCCAGTAAAAGGTTGAACTTAGTTTTTTTGGTGCTTTATATTCGAAAATTCCTTTATAGCAAGGTACTATTGATCCACTTATGTTAAAAGTGTCAGGTTCAGGATTAATTGTAATTAATACGCTATCAGTACTTATACAGTCATTTTTATTTTTAACTGTTAAATAATATTTCTTTCTTAATTGAAAATGTGTTATGTTTTTTATTGTAAGTTGAGGATTTGCCAGTGAAGTGTCATTGAGAAAATCAGAAGGAGACCATATATAAGTGTTGTTTGTATCAGCAAGTGAATCGCCTAAAATGATTGTATCACGTGAGCAGATAATTCTATCTTTTCCTGCATTAGCTTCGGGCAATTTATAAATATTTACTCCAAATGTTTGCAATTCGGGACCGCAACCAAACCTGCTTGTTTCGTAAACTTTCAAAATTCCTGACCCGGAACTTCCCCAGTCAACAATTATTGTATCTGTTCCTTGCCCCGATTTAATTGTACCACCGGAAACTTGCCAGTTAACATGTGAGTTGTCTGATAATCCATAAACAACATAAGTAAGTCCGCTATCATATTCACAAACATTTACAGCTCCGCGAATGCTGTCGGGTCCTGTAAAAGGATCAACTTTTATTTGAAAAACATCTATTGTTGTTTTATATGGACAACCATTGTCTTTTACCGTTACTGTAAAAAAATATGGATTTGATCTTCCGTGATTACAGCTTGTTTGCCACAAAAAAGCTGTTTTTATTGTATCTTTTCCATTAACATCTGATAAGGTGGCATAAGGGGAGGAAACATTGCTTGAACTTCCTCCAAAAAGTCCCCCTTCGTGAGTAAAATACATGCTATCTTTATCTGTATATTTTATGTCAAAACCAATAATGTCGCCTTCTTCAATTGTAAAAGAAGTTACTCCTCCTTTAATGAGTAATTTTGGCAAGTCATTTTTAGGGCAGTTCAATATTATTAGTTCAATATCACGTATTACTGAGCTTAAAAGAACAGCATTTCTATATTCTTTTACTTCAACAGCTATTGCATATAATCCTGCTTGAGGACTCATTAATTTTACTAAGCCTGTATTGTGATTTATGGATGATATGCCAGTTATTCCAAAAGGTTTAGTGAAACTATATGAACTTGCATAGTAAACTTTTGTTAATGGTAATGAAAGGTTACTAGAAGGATAAGGGGCAGGGTCATTTACTGTTCCGCCTGCATTAGGACGTACAAATGAGTAAACAAGTGAGTCTCCATCAGGGTCAATAGCCGAATAGGAAATATTTATTGTGTCGTTTGCACAAATGTAAGGAGTAGGTATTCCACTGAAATAGGGAGAATTGTTTTGATAGCTTTGTGCAGGAATAAAAGCATAGTAGGATTGTCCCATGTGTGCGGCAAGATTTGTAAGATTGTTTCTGCAACATCTTTGATGTAACAAATGATATCCTGTTGATGAGTATGGTAAATATACTATTTTTTCATAGTAGCCTTTTCTTATACAAACGTTAGGAACAAAAGAACAATTACTTCCTCCCGATGGAGGATTTACCGTTGTTTCAGATTTAAGATTTATTGATGTAATATCGTATTTATTCTTTGAAAAATTATTATTGTAAATTCCAACACGAATTGTTTGGTCAAAAGGCGTTGTGGAATTTTGACAATCCCTGAACATCTGAATTTTTAATTTATATTTATAACTATTACCTGCCTGACCTAAATATTCATAGGTAAAACTACCGCCCATGAGGTGGGTAGAATATGAATTGTACGATGAAAATGAAAGTACAATGAAAAATAGTAATATTTTAAATATTTTAATAAACAATTTGTGTTACTTCTTTTTTATGAAAATAATTACAATCTAGCAAATTTAACAATATTAATAGGTATTTCCAAATAAATTTGATTTAAATAATTTTTGATAATGATGTAGCCTAATTTTTTTGTGTTATAAATAAAACTAAAAAGCATGATTTTTATTTTTCCAACAAAACACAAATACAATACCGAAAAAAACTATTTTTAATAAAACTAAGTTAGTAATCTCTGTTAACAAGGTAATTAGATAAATCTAAAAGATTTTTTTTCTTTTCTTGTGAGACTTTTATAGAGTCAAGATTTTTAATCGCTTTATAAAAATATTGCTTACTTTTAGATCGGATTTTATCTTTAACTTTTAATTTATTAAAAATATTTAAGACAGCTTTAATTTTTTCTTTTTCCTTGTGAGTTGTTGTAGAATACCATTGTTCAAGTTCTTTTTTTGTATTTTTATCTGCCAATTCATAAGCTTTAAGGTATAAGTATGTTTTTTTATTTGCTAAAATATCACCCCCAATTTGTTTCCCAAAAATATTTTCATTTCCAAAGGTGTCAAGACAATCATCTTCAAGCTGAAAAGAAATTCCTAAATTGTAACCGAACTCCTCAATTAAATTTTTATTTTCTTCACTGGTTTTTGCTAATACAGCACCAAGTTTACAACAACCGGATATAAGAGAAGCTGTTTTTAATTCTATCATTTTCATGTAATCAGGAATAGAAATGTTTTTAGATAATTCAAAATTCATGTCATATTGTTGCCCATCACAAACCAATAATCCTGATTTGTTGTATAGTACCATAACTTCTCTTAAAATGTCATCATCTGTTTCCAGCATAAGTTGGTTTGCTACTATGAGCATTGCATCTCCCGAAAGAATAGCTCTATTTTTATCCCATTTTTTATGAACAGTAGTTTTTCCACGTCTTATGTCTGCTTTATCCATAATATCGTCATGCATAAGGGTAAAATTATGAAATATTTCCATCCCTATTGCAGGGGTTTTTGCTTTATTTATATCTCCGTCAAATAATTCACAAACCATAAGAGTTATTACAGGTCTTAATCTTTTACCTCCTATATCCAAAATATATTCAATGGGTTCGTAAAGTTCACGAGGGAATTTATTGATTTTTAAGTTTTTTATTTCTTGCGATATTATATTTTGAAATTCTTTGAATGAATGCATTTTATTGAATATTTTTTAAAAATTCACAATATAGATTGTTAAAAGGTTGAATAATTTAGAATGTAAAAGTAACAAATTTCAAACTTTCTAAAAACTTTTTAACAAAGCAATTTTTTGTTTCATATTTTTTATTACTTTTGCACCTCTGTTGGAGAGGTGCCTGAGTGGTTGAAAGGGGCTGCCTGCTAAGCAGTTGTACTGTTTTAAGCGGTACCGAGGGTTCGAATCCCTCCCTCTCCGCTAAAAAAGTTCTTTGTAAGGATGATTTGTAGATTATTAGAGTAGCTATTTTTGGACTAATTGTTGTTAAAAAGCAATGCTGATATTTTAGTATTTAATTTACAATTTTCGGGGTGTAGCGCAGTCCGGTTAGCGCATCTGCTTTGGGAGCAGAGGGTCGCAGGTTCGAATCCTGCTACCCCGACAAAAGAGCAAACATTCTGCTTTGCTCTTTTTATATTTATTTTATTTTTAGGTCCCGTAGCTCAGCTGGATAGAGCAACAGCCTTCTAAGCTGTGGGTCGAAGGTTCGAATCCTTCCGGGATCGCAATTCTTTTAATTATGCCCAGGTGGCGGAACTGGTAGACGCGCTAGGTTGAGGGCCTAGTGACCGATTAGGTCGTAGGGGTTCGATTCCCCTCTTGGGTACTTGCTTTCTTATTTCTCAGAAATTTTCTTATGATGTAATGAATTTAATAAGGAGATAAAGTTCAATAAGTACATCCCTAACCCAGATAAACTGGAAAAGAATAACTGCCACAGACTTCGTCTGTCGAAGATATGCTAAGTGTAATAAGAAGTAAGACTACGTCTGTCAAAGACAGATTCACAGATTTCAAACTGCCTTTGGTAGTATGCTTTGTAAAAATTTATTATAGTAGTTGTAAGCAGCAACTAGCAATCGTCAAATTTTCGCAAAAGTAAATCGTCAAATTTTCGCAAAAGTAAATCACCACTTTTAAGAAAAAATCTATAATAAATTTCATGTAAAGCTAATTA
>JAYEOP010000463.1 GCA_034723125.1 Bacteroidota bacterium
GGAAAAATATAGGACTGCCTTCTATCTTTTCCTTGTATAAATTTCATAGTATAAAAATAGAAATTATTCCTTTGGTGGCAAATTATTTTTATCTACAAATTGTTGATTTTTTTAGACAGTCTGACGGTTTGGCTATGCGTAGTGCGGGATTTTGAAACGATTATTTTTCAATTTATCATTAATTTTATTTGGCACTAAAAACTTCAATGTCAGCATATTACCCAAATTACGTATAGCCTTTGTTAGGCACTGTACTTTTTCTTCACTAATCAAATAATGTCTTTTGCGATTGGATTGTTCGTTCTTTATGTGCAAATTTTAATGGCTTTCCTTCTACTGTAATTATTTCATCTTGTTCTTTTAGAAATGTTGAAACTTTTCTGGAACTCCAATCTAATTTCAGAGTGTCAACAATTTTCTTTGAAGTAAATACTCCCTTTTTTAAAAATTCAATAATTTTATATTCAACGTCATTAGAGTCAGGTTCTGCAACAACATTTTGAAGCATATTTGTTTGTTGTTCATAGCTCAAAACAATTCCTTTTGCATCAACAGGAACAGCTCCTTTTTGTATTAATTGATTATTAGCATTTTTTTCATTATAGTTTGGTTTCCTGACAAATATTTTTCGTCCTTTTCTAAGTCCGTCAACGACACCCGACCAAGTACCGCCTTTATTACTCGATTCTGCAACAAAAATTTCAGTTGCTAAACCGTAAATTATTGGATTACGAGCCATTGCTAAACCTACACTCCAAGTCGCTTTTGGATAGAAAGTACTCAATACCATCACATCACCGCCAATGATTTGTTTATAATATTTTTTAAAGCCTGAATTAAATGTTGAAATACCTTGGGGTAAAACAATAATACTTTGTCCTTTATATTTTAATGCTGAATCTAATGCTTGCTTATCAACTCCTTTGGCAAAACCACTTACTATAACTTTATAATCTTGGGAAGCTGTTTTAGCAACATTATCTGTAAAATCCAAAGACACATTATCTGCTTTTCTTGAACCTACAATAGCGACAGATTTTTCTTTCATTATTGCCTTATTTCCTTTTGTATAGATTAAGGGCGGTGCGTATGTTCTACCCAAATTCTTTTTAAGAATAGGGGAATATTCAGGTGAAGTGATTGGTAAAATACTGTATCCTTGTTCAAGAAGGTCTTCAACCATAAAAGCATAATTTGACAATTCCTTTATAGCATCTTGAAATAATAAAATCTCATTGTAATTTAATTCGTAATTGTCTTTCCATTGTTTTGGCTCAAAATGAAAGAAATCAATAATCGTTTTTTGTTCTTCAAACAATCGAACAATTATTTCATTCTTTTTTTTAGTTCTGAGTTTTGGCAAATGTGCCAAAGCAAGCCAATATGATAATTCTTCATTCATACTATTCCTTTTTATATATCACCACCAACAGTTCTGGCGATTATTAAAGGTGCTATTTTACTCGCACCACTATTAGTTAACATTCTTCCAATCTCTTTAATTGTTGCACCGCTATCAAAAATATCATCAAAAAGAATAACATTTTTACCATTTATCTGTTCAGGATTATTGAAAGTAAACATTCCAGCAACATTATCTCTTTTTAAATAGCCATTTTCAAATACTTTTTGCGGTTGTGTTTCTCCTGTTTTTACAAGATTATGTGAGATAGGTACTTTCAAAACTCTTGAAATTTTTTCTGCAAAATTCTTAACCAAGTCCCCTGATTCAGTAGGTGGCACATATACAATTAAATCAAACGTCAGTCTGTCTAATAACCCTAACCACCGATTAAATTTTTGTCAAATATAAGGACATTTCTGCTTTGCTCAAAAATAATTTGCTTTTTTTAGGTTACGTTTTTCGAATTGCTTCTTTCAGTGATGTTGGAAAAATATATGCCTGTCTTCTGTCTTTTCCTTGTATAAATTTCATAGTATAAAAATAGAAATTATTCCTTTGGTGGCAAATTATTTTTATCTACAAA
>JAYEOP010000464.1 GCA_034723125.1 Bacteroidota bacterium
CGAGATGGCGACCCTGCAACATTAATCGCATCATCAAAATTAGCAAAAGAGAAAATTGGCTGGGAAGCAAAACATTCTGATTTGGAAACGATTCTATCAAGTATGTGGGAATTGTATTCGAAAATAAAATAAAAAAATTAATTTTTCTATTGCTAATTTGCATTACTTTTGTGGAAATATATTCGGGAGTTCAAATGGATTACAATAAACTAAATTCTAAAGAAAAAAATATAATTTTAGAGAAAGGAACAGAACCGGCATTTTCCGGCAAATTCAACACATTTAATAAACGCGGAATTTATACTTGTAAAAGATGTGATGCTCCATTATATAATTCAGATGACAAATTTGTTTCAAGTTGCGGATGGCCGAGTTTTGATGATGAAATTGCTGATGCAATAAAAAAAACAATCGATGCAGATGGAGTTAGAACAGAAATCACTTGTGCAAATTGCGGTGCTCATCTCGGACATATTTTTACGGGCGAACATTATACAGCAAAAAATATTCGCCATTGTGTAAATTCTCTTTCAATGAATTTTATTCCCAACGAAATAATTGACACTGTTATTTTTGCCGGCGGATGTTTTTGGGGAACTGAATATAAATTTAGTAAAGTGAATGGAGTGATTTTTACCGAAGTCGGCTATACAGGTGGTGATAAGGAAAATCCAAATTATATTGAAGTTTCTACTTCACGAACAGGCCATGCAGAATGTGTACAAGTGACTTACAATTCATCGGTTGTTTCATTTGAAGAATTAGCAAAACTATTTTTTGAGACACATGACTTCACACAAATTGACAGGCAAGGACCGGATATTGGGAATCAATATCGTTCTGAAATATTTGTCAACAACAATACAGAAAGGGAAATCGCTGAAAAATTGATAAATATTTTAGAACAAAAAAATTATAAAGTAGCAACACAAATTTCTAAAACAGAAAGATTTTGGAAAGCAGAAAAATATCATCAAAAATATTTTGATAATCGTGGCGAAACTCCTACATTCCATAGTTATAAAAAGATTTTTAAATAAAAGATTTAATACAAATTATTTAAAACTGTAGTCAAAATTATATATATATTCGTTTACTTTCGTGAGTGAAAAATTTAGATATTAGCTTTCTTAATTATCTTTTCAATTTCATTATCTTCCATCGTATATCTTTTTTTTAATTTTTTGTAAGCGATAACAATAATAGGAACCATAACAATCCCCAAAAAACCAAAATAAAAAACAAGTTCATTTGGATTATGATTAAATAAAAAATTCATTGCAACGATAAACCATAAAAATATTTGAAACACTAACATTACTGTGTTTTTCTTTCTCTGTTTTCTAAGATATTCCTGAACAAATTCTACATCAATTTCATCATCGTAATTATATTTCATCTCTCTTAATACAGGATGAAAATTGAATTTACTCTCTTTTTTTTCTTTCATTATTTCCTCTATTTTTAAAACTCATTAAAATGTAATATTTAAATTTGCACCATAAACAAATTCATTATTTACGATATTTACACTTGGCATAAAACTCGTTTTTACTCTTGAATAACTATTCTCATTTTCATTACTTGGACCTATCATTTTGTAAGCAATTATTGATCCACCGATCAATCCAATTGGACAAACTGTTTGATAATAGTTTACTTCATCAATATCTAAAATGAATCCCAATCCTGCCGTGAATCCAACTCCGGAAAAACCACCTAATCCAATAATTCCTGTCTCTTTTATAGTCAAATCTTTTCCTTTATTAAATGCATTAAAAGAGTAATAACCAAGATTAGTTCCAATTGCAAGTGCAGCAATCATTCCTTTATATCCATCTACACCTAATAAATCAGCATAAGCAAGAGAGGAAAAAAATCCATATGATGCACCTAAACTATTAAAGGATGCATCTCCCTCGGTAATCTGTTCATCTTTAAACAAATACTTGTATGATAAGTATCCTTCAAGCAATGCACTACCA
>JAYEOP010000465.1 GCA_034723125.1 Bacteroidota bacterium
TTTTCTTAATAATTAGAAAAAAAGGCAGTCAATAATTGATTGCCTTTTTTTTTGCTTTTAGGGGTTTGCTATTAATTCCTTTCTTTATTCACCAATCTAATATTATTTTAAAGGTGTTCATGATATGGCAATTCACGAAATACCCGAGATGAAAACAAAAAGATAAAAGAAGGCAAAGGAAATGAACTATGGAATGATAAACCCAACAAGAAGAAACACAAAAAGCAAATTTATTGACAACTATGAAGTTACAGATGCATCTGTTCACGATTCACAGTCATTGGATGATTTACTAATCGAAGATGATGCAGGTCAGGATTTCCATGCTGATAGTGCCTATACAGGTGAAGATCAGGAAAAAGGGATAAGTAAATATGAAATGAACAAAAAATGAGCAATAATAAGAAATCAAAAACAAGGACGGGGGTGGAACAAAACATGAATGGTTTAGTATTAGTCAAAATTTGAGAAAAAAAATTTGATATGTAATAATTAAAAATAATAATGTAAATTTGAACTGATTTAGGAAAATCGTTTAACGGGTTCTGCGATTTATCTCGAATCAATAGTTTAAAAATGAATTTTTAGAACCCACCTAAATGCAATACAATGAAAATTACATTCTTAATTCTAATTTCAACTTTAATATTATTTAGTTCAAAAGCACAAATTGTTACTGCATCCGCTTCTGATCTTGAAGAACTTACAAAACGAAAACTAATTGTTATAGCTGAAGATTATTCTCACGATATTGATAAACTCACCAAAAAAATTGAGAAAGCTAATTCTGAAAAGAAAAAACAAAAACATAAGAATCAGCTTGAGAAATATGAATCTTTCGTTAGTAGCATTAATACAACACTGAAAAAAGTAATAGAAGATGAATGGAAACTAAATGAAAGTATAGAGTTTATGACTTATGCTGAAGCATCCAAGGTTATCAAAGGATCTAAATCACAATATTCCATATTGCAATTTGATTGGTATCAGCAAAGAGATTTTAAAACCAAAGAATTTACTCATGAGCTTCCAACTTTCTTTTATTTTGGTGCTGATGGTACTATGAAATATAAATCGTACTCATTTTATATTCCATCTATTGATAATATATGGAATGACTTTACTTATGAGGAACTCTTGGTTTCAATAAAGCTAATGCAATTAAATATCAAGGAAAGCATTAACAATGATCTTAAAAAATATAGGTTTGGAAAATTTACTGATAAAAAACACAAATACAATTGCTCAAAACTTAATAATTACACGCTCTATATTGATAATTCACTTGTACCAAAGAGAAATGACTATTCTGTTATAAAACAAAAGTATGATTACAAATTAGCTTTCAAAGAGACCAAAGAATTAAATGAAATAATTTTAAACCCTACAGAAGGCAACGCCCTGCTTATTTTAGTCCCTTTTAAAGGAGGGGTTAATCCGGCATATACAGACCCATTTACTACTAAAATTAGGCCTGATCATTTATATTATCAACTGGTAATTGATTTGAATACTTATGAACCACTTGCAAAAACATATGGTGTTTTTTTGGGGGAAAGGAAAAGGATTAGTTCTTCAACCATTAAGCGTTTAAACAATTGTAAAATGAAATAGAAGATATTGATTTTGATTCAATCTTTTATTTTGAGATAAACTTTTTGCATAGATTAGCCTTTGGATTCCTGCCAGCTCGGACTAGTTGGGGTATTAATAAACACCCCAGCTCTTCAATATTGAATCGGCAACTGTCTTTGAAACAGCGGTATTAAATCCATTTATAACTGTTTCAGCAGTATTTATGCTACATCTCCAACCAATATTATTTTTTGAATCAGGAACAAATTGATAGGTAATAAAAACATCTATTTGGGATATTACTGATTGTGTACAAATATCAATATTCGGACTTATTAGACAGACTGCCGTTACCTACAAGTACAGCCTGTGCCGAATACTTTCGGTAAGACCCGCTTGGTTTATCCT
>JAYEOP010000466.1 GCA_034723125.1 Bacteroidota bacterium
TAAAACATCCTATATCATCAGTTATCTTGCAAATGTAAGTACCGGAATCATGGACGAAAATGTTATTTGTATTTTTGTGAAAACTTGTATTACCGTATTTGGTCCATTCAACAGAGGAGAAGTTTCCTCCGTTTAAAATATAGTTGACATCTAAACTAATGCTATCGTATATGCAAAATCCAATATCCTGACCAAGGTCAACATTTATAGTGTTTACAGTTACTTTTGTTTGTGCTGTAAACGAACATCCTGATTGATCCTGAACAGTTACCGTATATGTTTTATCTTGAAATAATTGAGCTGTTTGAATTGTTTGTGTTGTGTCGTTTGTGTTCCAATTAATAGAAGTATAACCTTGATTATTAAAAATTTGTGCAGAAATAGTCATGCTATCTCCATGACAAATATTTGTATCTTTAGGTAAATATGCCCATAGAAAAGGATTTGTTGTAATTGTATCAAAATATGTTGTTGTATCTTGAAAAGGGTTATAAACCTGAAGTTGTATTGGATAAATTCCGGGTTTGCTAAATTTATAATTAAAAGTTTTTTGATTACTTAAAATTTTTTTCTCATTATTCCAAATTACATCTAAATCATAATCTTGAAATGTATTAGCGGAAAATTTATATTTACCACAGCCTAAATCTGTTATGTTATAAATTGCTGACGGCTCAGGAGTAATATAAATTTTATATGCCCTTGATGTGGCACCAAATAAAGGACAAACATCGTCTTTTGCACTAACAGTAAAAATATACGGTGATTTTCTTTGATAAGAACTGTCAGGAATCCATTTTAAAGTTCCGTATGGATGTTTTACACCATTATTATTTGTCCATGTTGCACTGGGAATAGAATTGTCGTAAGATATTAATAATGTATCATTTGCATCAGGATCAGAACTTCCTATTATATAATTTATTGAGTCTCCAATATGTATCGATTTGTAAGCATTAGCTAATAACTTTGGATTTGAGTTGGTAGGGCAATTGAGAATGTGAAGAATTACATCTCTACGAATTTCCCCTATCTTTACACCATTGCGAAATTCTGAAACTTTTATTACCATTACTGTTTGTTCACTTTTCATTGGTTTGAAAGAAATATCCCCATTTATAGGGTCAAGGTGCATACCTTTTGGAAATGGTAAATTATTATTTGGAAAATCCCAGAAATATATGGGTTTATTATAATCGTATTGACCTATGTATGAAATATCTGAATTGTGTGCTTTTTGGGGATAAGCAAATTCATAAGTCAAAGAATCACCATCTGTTTTATACGCACCAATATTTAATTGATAACTTTGACCTTTGCAAAGTAAAAGCAGAGGGTCTGCTTTGAAAATTGGAGAACTGTTTTGAGGAGTTATACATCTGTTTAAAGTTGATTCGATATAAAAAATCTTGTTTGCTGAACCTGTTGTTATACTAACGATTCTACAACACATTTGATAGGATAATATTAATTCACAGCATGTGGTATTTAAGACAACTAACTTTTGATATTCATACTTTTCAACACCATAGGGAAATGAACATGAGCCTGATTGACATCTTGTACAACTATTTGAACAAACAGGGGTTATATCAATTCCTGTAGGCTTTGGAATAGTAACTGTAGTAATAGTTTGATTGGTTGATTTACACTTGATTGTAATGTTTGCATTCCACGGATTAATACTGTTACAATCTCTGTACATAACCAACTTTATTATAAAACTATCTTGTCCTATATTTGTATAACTTAAGTCTCCCCCCAAAAACCAAGATGATTTTACTTCTGTGTTAAATACAAATATTAACATTAAACTTAATAAAAGGTGAATGCTTAATTTTTTCATAATTATTAATTTTTTATTTATTTAAAAACAATTTTTTGTACAAGCTTATTCCCATCCGTCAATTCAATTTTTAAG
Source organism: Bacteroidota bacterium (assembly GCA_034723125.1). Classification (NCBI taxonomy): domain Bacteria; kingdom Pseudomonadati; phylum Bacteroidota; species Bacteroidota bacterium. The sequence goes on from JAYEOP010000466.1 coordinate 1,922, forward strand.
AAATAAATTCCCTTGATTTGCTTTTTCAATTCAAATTCTTTTACATTTAAATCATGAATTT
>JAYEOP010000467.1 GCA_034723125.1 Bacteroidota bacterium
CAATATTAATCAATTTTTATCTGGATTACTTCCATCTACTATTCCTGTTTATTTTGACCATTGTTGTATTGAGGATCCTAATTTAACAGCAACACCAAATGCAAATGGAACTTTTAATGATGATCCAAGTTTTGGTATGGGAAACTATGGTTATAGAATCAGTTGGGCAAATTCTCCTTGTAGAGATGCCGGAATCAATACAGTTACTCCAATTAGCATAACTGATTTGGATGGGCATACTCAAATGGAGCAAAGAATTTACAATAATTTTATGGGTAGTAATACTATAGATATTGGTAGTTACGAAAATTTTCGCTTACCAACTGATCCACCAATAATTTCCGCTATTAGCAAAATTAATAAAAAGGAAATAATTGTAAATTGTTTTCCTAACCCAGTAAATAAATTGTTATATTTTAAAATAGAAAACAATATTAAAACTAAACTTAATATCTCTGTTTTTAACATTAATGGAAAAATTGTTTTTAAGGGAAATACTGATAAGATTCAAACAAAGATAGATGTTTCGCATTTTGAATCAGGAAATTACTTTATATATCTTTATAATAATAATTTTACTAAAACCATTAATTTTTTAAAATTATAACAAAATCAAAGACTGGTAATTTTCACAAAATTGCCAGTCTTAATATATTTAGTATTTTATGTCATACAAAAAAACATTCCTTGTAATTATTTTTTTTGTTTTCTTTACTAATCTATTTTGTCAAAATGGAGAAACTGATTGGTGGTATTTTGGGGGGAAAGCGGGATTACATTTTAGTGATAATACTGTACAATATGATACGAACTCTGCAATGAATGCCATGATATCATGTGCATCGATTTCGGATAATAAAGGACAATTGCTTTTTTATACTAATGGAGATTATGTATGGAATAAAGATCATTTAATAATGGAGAATGGTGATACAATCTCGAATCAAAATGCTTCGTATCCTTTTAATTATTCTTATGTTTCAGTTATAATTCCCAACCCTGCTAATAAAAAACAATATTATATCTTTTCTATTGACAATTGTGTTAATAATCCATCCACTTTATATTATTCAATTATAGATTTAACGTACAATAATGGGCTAGGAAAAGTAATTTCAAAACAAAATATTTTATTTAATAATGTTGTTTTAAAATTAACTGCAGTACAGCACACAAATAAGCAATCTTTTTGGGTTATTACACATTTATGGAATTCAAAAAATTATATTTCATTTAAAATTTCAAAAAATGGTATTGAAAATCCTGTTTATTCAAATACTGGTGATTATTTAGGTGTTGGGCAAGGGGGGAATTCTATTGGATGGTTATCACATAAGGGTGGCTATTTAAGAATATCTCCACGTGGAGATTTATTAGTCCATACAATACAAACTAATCCACCTGGTAGTTCCATTTATGGACGAAAAAATGTAGAATTACTTGATTTTAGCTGTACAACTGGGAAAATTTTATTTAGATTTAGTATCGCCTTGTTTTATCCTACAGGTGCAGAATTTTCATCTAATGGGAATGTTTTATATGTTGTAGCTGGTGCAATTTTTCAAATGAATCTTGCATCAATGAATGATTCTCTAATAAAAAACTCCATTAAGCAAATTGCAACCACTGGAAATACATTTTATTCTTTACAGTTAGCAAAAAACAATAAAATATATGCGGGGCAAGGAAGTACTTTGTTTAAAAAATCGAAATATGTAGCAGTGATTAATAATCCAGATGTAATAGGTGTAGCGTGCAATTTTATTGATTCAGGGAAATATCTTGGAGGACGAAATTGTCAAGAGGGGTTACCTATCTTCATCCAATCCTACTTCTTCAAACCCGATTTTGAGGCAATAGGTACTTGCTTTAGCGATACCACACAGTTTTATGTTCAAGATTCCTCACAAGTAGATTCGCTTTTCTGGATATTTGATGATAGCATAAGTGGGTCAAATAATTTTTCTAATTCATGGATAC
>JAYEOP010000468.1 GCA_034723125.1 Bacteroidota bacterium
ATTATTAATTCAAAGCCCAAGTATAATGAGTAATACAAAGTTTTCTTAGTGCCACTAAATCGACATTCCTCAATCATAAATTACTTACTTTTCCGCTTCCTTTCATGTTCATGAAGATATATCTTACGTAATCTCATTGACTTAGGAGTAACTTCAATGTACTCGTCATTTTTTATGTATTCCATTGCTTCTTCAAGTGAAAATTTTATTGGAGGTGCAAGAGCAACTTTATCGTCCGAACCGGCAGCTCTAACATTACTCATTTTTTTGGTTTTTGTAACATTTATTACAATATCACCGCCCCTAGTATTCTCTCCAATTATCTGTCCTTCATACACTTTATCATTTGGTTCAATAAAAAATTTACCTCTATCTTTTAATTTATCAATAGAATAAGCTATTGCAGTACCTGTTTCCATTGCTATCAATGATCCATGTCTTCTGTTTGCAATTTCTCCTTTCCAAGGATCATATTTATTAAATCGGTGATTAACTATAGCCTCACCTTTTGTAGCAGTTAAAATTTGATTTGACAATCCTATTAATCCCCTTGCAGGAATATCAAATTCCAGATAAGTCCTATCATTTTTACTTTCCATATTTTGAAGATCACCTTTGCGTTTTGATACTATCTCAATTACTTTTCCCGAAAACTCATTAATAACATTAATAGATAGCAGTTCAATGGGTTCATTTATTTTCCCATCTATTTCTTTTGTAAGAACTTGTGGTTGCCCAATCTGAAATTCATATCCTTCACGAACCATTGTTTCAATCAATATTGAAAGATGTAAAACTCCCCTGCCATACACAAGAAATTTTTCAGCAGAATTAGTTTCTTCTACTTTTAAAGCAAGATTTTTTTCAGTTTCCTTTACTAATCTTTCACGAATATGCCTTGATGTTACATACACACCTTCTTGTCCGAAAAAAGGTGAATTGTTAATTGTAAATAGCATACTCATTGTCGGCTCATCAATTTTTATTGGTGTTAATGCTTCAGGATTTTCAAAATCAGCAATTGTATCACCTATATCAAAATTCTGAGGACCAAGAACAGCACATAATTCACCGGCTTTTACTTCATCTTTTGTTTTTTCTTTTCCTAATCCTTCAAAAAGATATAATTTCTTAACAAATGATTTTTCAACATTCCCATTATTTTTAACAACTGAAATTTGCATTCCTGCTTTTATAACACCCCTTGAAACACGCCCTACAGCAATTCGTCCAACATAAGAGGAATAATCCAATGAACTTATTTGCATTTGCAAACTACCTGTGTTAACAACAGGAGGTTTAAAATATTCAATAATTTTATCAAGCAAATAACTAATATCAGTTGTTTCTTCTTTCCAGTCGCCCGACATCCAGCCGTTTTTAGCTGAGCCAAACACAGTAGGAAATTCTAATTGATCTTCAGTTGCATCAAGGCTAAACATTAGTTCATACACATCTTCTTCTATTTCATCGGGTTTGCAATTTGGTTTATCTACTTTGTTTATAACAAGAATAGGTTTTAAGTTTAATTCTAATGCTTTCTGTAACACAAATCGTGTTTGAGGCATAGGACCTTCAAAAGCATCAACAAGTAGCAATACACCATCAGCCATGTTAAGAACTCGCTCTACCTCACCGCCAAAATCCGAGTGACCGGGAGTATCAATAATATTTATTTTTACTCCTTTGTACCTTACCGATACATTTTTTGATAAAATTGTAATTCCACGCTCTCTTTCTAGCTCGTTTGAATCAAGTATAAGTTCCCGAACTTCTTGGTTGTCACGAAATAATTTTACCTGATGTAAGATTCTATCAACAAGGGTAGTTTTTCCATGATCAACATGGGCAATGATTGCAATATTTCTAATATTTTGCATTAATGTGGTTTTCTGTCTTTTTATTAAATAAAATTTGAATTTGCAAAGGTAAAATTATTTTTAATGATTTACTATTAAAAATACAATTTGAAAA
>JAYEOP010000469.1 GCA_034723125.1 Bacteroidota bacterium
AATCAATCGAACTTTTTCTAAGAATTGTATTTGAGAGCGTTCGTTTTTTTAGATATTACTTTAAATTATTGTGCAAATAAAAATATTATTGTGAGTTCTTGTTATATTTTTTGACTATGCTTGACTGCCAACTTTAGTCATTTGGAATTTTAGGATTTTTATTCATATTTGATTAAATCAACTAATTTAAGGAAATAATCAGTTGACCAAATTGAGAGCTCATCTGCGTTTTGAATAAAAGGTTTTACATCTGCTTTTACCATTTCGATATTGGTTTTTATAATTCTCTCTTTCAAAAGTTTTGTAAAGACTTGATGTGTAAAATTAGCTTTACCTATATACCCACTCTGAACACAACGTTCCTTTAAGTGAATAAAATTTAATGGATGTTGGTTACGGACATACCATTCCAAATCATACCAATCGCGACCTTTTACTCTATTTCTCCAATTTCTGAATAAAAAAGCATGCATCTTACCTGCAAACAGAGAGGGTATTGTAAAACAATGCGTCATAAAAGAAAATGGCAACATTAAAAGATTATGTTCGGTATTAAAACCTAAAGGTGGATTTGTGTCAATTTCAATTTTGATTTTTATGGAACGCTGGGTTTGAAATTTAATATTATAAATTTCAGAATTATCCTTTAAAAAAGCTGATTCAATATATGTATTCGAAATTTTAGTTTTTTTGCGAATAACAACTTCTCTTCCGTGTGCTTTAAATTCTTTAATGATAGCATCAAAATACTTTTCAAGTGAGAACTTATCATTTTTCTTGAGAAGGGAAAAGTCCATATCCTCGGAAAATCTGGGCAGATTATGAAAAATTCTTAAGCAAGTGCCTCCATAAAAAGTAGCTTTAGCAAAAAAGCCTGCTCTGTAAAGTGCAGCCAACGTTATTTGTTGCATTACCTCATGTAATGCATTGTGCTTATTATCCGTTGTTTTTATCTCGTAACGAGATAGCATTTGATCAAATATTGTACTCATCATGAATAAATTTACTGAGAAATTTTAATTCTGTTTTTTTATATCCATACTTAATACATTCATCAATAATTGTCATATCCCATTTTTTAACAAAGTCGAAATCAATACGTAAATCTTGAAATAAAAATTCCCTTACAGCCTTTATCGATTGTAAACGAATTCCAGATTTAGTAATAATTAAATCACAGAGTGCTTTTTCAGGGCTTGCTATTAGATAAGTATGAGAATTTTTAATAATTTTTTGTATTATTCCTAAAGGAAAATAATTCTCAGGAACAGATATGTATTCAAATTCCCCTAATGGAGTATTAAAATTTTTACTTCGTTTTGTTGTAATTGACCTTATGCTGTAAACACGTTCAGGTATTAATCCATAAAATGATAATGCATTTTCAAGAGAAACATAAGATGGACCATACAGATGGTTAGCAATAAGTTCTTTTGATATGGCTTGACTTGTAATATCAGGTGAAACTATGTACGAACCTTTCTTTAATCGAATTAAATAACCCGATTTTTCAAGCTTACTAATTTTATCTCGTGGTGATTTATAGGTTGATAATTTGCTAGCAATTGTTTTATAGTCAATTGGAATTATACCATATTGTTGTAAATCATTCATAGTTAAAATATTCTTATATTAATTGAAATGCAAATATAGTAAAAATTACACACATAATCGACATTAACTCGATTATGTGTGTAGAATTTGTGAAAATAATTTATGTTGCTAATTTGCTATTAGCTCAATTTATGAATTTAATATGTATGTATTATCCGAAAACTACCCACTCTATTAACCGAAAAGTATTTAAAGAACCTCCCTTTAACTATTTCTTACTTGCATCAAAAAGCCTTTCTTTTTCCTTTTCAGAAAGACTGTCATAGCCTGATTGTGATATTTTGTCAAGTATATCGTCAATTTCTTTTTGGTCGGCAATATTCCGGGCTGTTGATTTTGGCTTACTTTGTTCCTTTTTACCGTTTCCTTTATATGTTTTAAACTTTGTTTTCTTTTGAGATTTAAATGCTTCCTTTATCGAAAAAAGCAGTTTGTTAATCCAAGAACCAATATCTTTTCCTTTTTGCAATTGTCTTACAAAAATAAAACCGTAGAGAGCACCTCCAAGATGTGCAATATGTCCACCATAGTTGCCTTCGGGAAAGCTGATTATGTCAATAACAATCAATGCTATTGCAATATATTTGAGTTTTACAGCTCCAATAAATAGAAGGTTTATTGAATAATTGGGAGTTAGTGTTGCAGCAGCAACAAGTATTGCTAAAACACTTGCCGAGGCACCAACCATCCCAAGTAATGGTGCTTTATCTCCAAGGAAGGGAATAAATTGATATATAATGAGATAAAAAATTCCACCTGTAAGACCACCTAAAATATAAGTACTTAATACTTTTTCATCGTTCTGGTATTCTCTAAAAATTGAACCAAACCAATACAAGATTACCATATTCCAAAAAATATGAAAAAATCCACTGTGCATAAACATATAAGTTATTAGTGTCCATGGTTTTGTTACGGTTGTAGAGCTGTCGGCAGATAATGAAAGATTATTCCAAAATTGTAAATATCCGTTTGAGTAAGTTTCTCCTGTAGATAGAAAAAATCCGAGTCGAACAATTCCAACAATTACAAAGAAAATAACATTAATTAGAATAAGCTTGTAAATTATGTTATTACTTTTGGTAAATTTTAAAATGAAATCGTTTATTCGTGAATTATAATTCATAAAAAAGGAATTTATTATCAATTTGCAAATTTAAAATAGAATTCTTAAAAAAATGCAATTTAAATTTAATTCATTATTTGAATTTCGTTTGTTATTTCAGCAGCTTTATTTAACATTAATGTAACTCCACAATATCTTTCTTCTGAAAGTTTAACAGCTTTCTCAATTTTAGCCATTGGAAGATCTTTACCCCAAAATTGATAAGTTATATGAAATTTGCTAAAATGCTTAGGATGTTCATTTGTTTCTTCTGCTTGAACTTTTACGTTAAATTTGTCAGGTTCTACACGCATTTTTTTAAGAATTGAAATTACATCCATTGCAGTACAGCCTCCCAGAGCAATTAACATCAAAGGCTTTGGTCGTGGTCCTTTGTCTTCTCCACCAACATTTGCTTCTGCATCAATTGTTATTGAATGTCCGTTAAGCTCAGTATCAAATGCCATTTTATCTTTCCAGTTTACATCAATTTCTAACATTTTTTTATTTTTTTATTTTCTGCAAATTTATCAAAGATAGTGCCTTTTAAATAATGTGAAATTTTGTCTTGTTAAATCAAGCTTAAGGTATTTTCTTTGCATAGTATTTGATACTTCAAATTCCTCTCTATTTTAAAAAATTTAATGCTAAAAAGTAAAGAAAATACAGCTAACTACAATCTTTTGATAAAAAAACTTGATGATTTTATTAGAAAATTTTACAAAAATAAAATTATTAAAGGGATAATATTAGTTTTAAGCATAATGTTAATCTCTTTTTTGCTTGTCAATATTCTTGAATATTTTGGACATTTTGGCACTTTGCTTCGTAGCATTCTTTTTTATACTTACTTATTTGTAAACATATTTATTTTAATACTATATATTTTTATCCCTGTTTTTCAGTTATTTAAATTAGGAAAAATAATTTCTCACAAGCAAGCATCTCAAATAATAGGTGCTCATTTTGAAAATGTTAACGACAAATTAACAAATACTCTTCAGTTGAGAGAGATGCTGGATTTGCATCCTGAAAATAAGCAAATTATAGAATTTAGTATTAATCAAAAAATTGAAAATCTTAAGCCGATTTCATTTAATACAGCTATTAATATTTTGGAAAATCGTAAATATTTAAAGTATTTGATTATTCCAATAGTTGTTCTTTTAATATTTATTTTCGGTGCTCCTCAAGTTTTAACGGAAAGTACAAACCGATTGATAGATCATAAAATTTATTATGCTAAAGAGCTTCCTTTTAAATTTATTTTATTGAACGACAGTCTTGCTACAGTTAGAAATGAAGATTTTATGGTAAGTTTAGAAGTTGACGGACACAGCCTTCCCTCAAAAGTAAACATTGAAATTGACGGTAGTAGTTTTGTTATGGATAGGCAAAGAAACAATGTTTTTGAATACAATATCAAAAATGTTCGCTCGAATTTTGAGTTCAAGTTTTCAAGTGGTTCGTATTATTCAAATAGCTATAAAGTGATTGTGTTACCAAAACCCTTGCTAAGAAAATTTACAATAAGGCTGGATTATCCGAATTATCTTGGCAAAAAAACAGAGGAAATTATTAATGTTGGAGATCTTACAATACCGACCGGAACAAAAGTCTATTGGAAATTTTTTACCGAAGAAACTGAAAAGTTATTATTGGGTTTTGAAAGAGAGCAGATCAATTTAAAAAGAAATGCTGAAAATATTTTTTCATACTCTAAACGCTTTTTAACAAATAATTTTTATTCAGTAAAAACTTCTAATAAGTTTATGGATAGTAAAGATTCCATAATTTATTACATAAATATTATTCCTGATGTATATCCGCAAATTCAGGTTGATAAAAAAGAAGACTCACTTATTTCCAAATACATGTTTTTTAGTGGAGAAATTTCTGATGATTATGGTTTGTCTAAATTAACTTTTAATTATAGGTATAAAAAAAGTGAAGATAGTTTGAAAATCGGAAAAAAATATTCAACAAAAATTACTGTTATCAGTGGAAAAAATTATCAAAATTTCATTTATTCTTTCGATCTAAATAAATTATCTATTTCAGCAGGAGATGTACTTGAATATTATTTTGAAGTATGGGATAATGATGGCGTTAATGGTCATAAATCAACAATGTCTCAAAGGTTTTTTTATGAAGCACCATCGATGAAAGAAATAGATGAAAAAACCGATAAAATGTCTTCAGAATTAAAGTCGGGGATGAAAGATGCTTTTAGAAAAACTAAGGAAATTCAGGAAGAATTAAAAGAAGCACGAAAAAAATTATTGGAAAACAAAACTCTTAAATGGGAGGATAAAAAATATATTGAGGATGTTTTGCAAAAGCAAAAAGACCTTAAATCGCAGATTGATAAACTCAAAGAGAAATACAAAGAAAATGTTTCTACTACTGATGAGTATAAAAAGATAAGTGATGAAATGATGGAGAAGTACGAACAGCTTTTCGAAATGTTTGAAAAAGTGATACCAGAAGAATTAAAAAAACTGTATGAAGAGCTTGATGAACTATTGAAGAAAAATATGAAGGATGAGATTCAGGAGGAGATGGAAAATATGGAGATGAGTACAAAGGACATGGAAAAGGAATTGGATCGCATGTTAGAAATGTTTAAGCAATTTGAATTTGAACAAAAAACCGATGAACTGATTGAGAAGTTAGATGAACTTGCAGAAAAACAGGAAGAACTTGCAGACAAAACTGATGAGAAAAAATCTAATCAAGAAGATCTTGAAAAAAAGCAAAATAGATTGAATGAAGATTTTAAAGATATTGAACAGGACTTTAAAGAATTGGAAAAACTGAACAAAGAATTAGAAAATTCGCACAATCTTGATGATTTTAAACCAGAGCAAAAAGATATTGAACAGCAACAGAGCGAGAGCTTAAAAAATTTACAAAATAATAAAAAGAAAAAGTCATCACAGAATCAACGTAATGCTGCAAAAAAGATGAAAGACCTATCAAAAAAGATGGCAGCTATGAATATGAAAATGAAGATGAGTGCGATGAAAATTAATTATAAAAAATTACGTCAAATAGTTGAAAACCTGATACATCTTTCATTTGAACAAGAAAAACTGATAGAAGAATTAAAAAAAATAAACACTTACAATCCTCAGTATGTTGAGCTTGCACAACGACAACGAAAATTAAATGATGAAGCAAAAATGATTGAGGATAGTTTGTTTGCATTAAGCAAAAGAGTACCACAGATAAAAAATTACATAAACAGAGAGTTGAATAATCTAAACTTTAATATGGATAAAACCATTGGATATTTTGCCGATAGAAATATTCCTGAGGTTAGAAAAAATCAACAATATGTGATGACCTCAGTAAATAATATTGCCGTGATGCTTAGTGAGGTGTTAAAAAGTATGCAAAGTCAAATGTCGATGAAGGGCTCGGGAACAAAGATGTGCAATAATCCAAAGAAGGGTAAAAGTCCAAAGTCAGGAATTAAGGGGTTGCGGAAATTACAAGAGCAATTAAATCAACAGATAAAAGACTTAAAGAATGGACAGAAGCCGGGGCAAGGAGGTATGAGTAAAAGAATTGCTCAAATGGCTGCAAAACAAGAGAAGTTGCGAAATCAATTGCGGCAAATAGAAATGGAAAATAAAAAGAATGGAAATGACCCCGGAGCTAAGCTTAATGAAATACAAGAGTTGATGGAAGAAACTGAAAAAGACCTTGTTAATAAAAGAATAAATGCTGAAACAATAAGACGACAGAAACAAATTACAATCAAACTGTTAGAAGCAGAAAAAGCAGAAAAAGAACAAGGACGAGAAAAGAAAAGAAAATCAAGAACCGCAGCAGATATTTTTAAAAGAAACCCACCTTCACTGGAAGAATATAACAAAGAAAAACTTAAAGAAATAGAATTGTTACGTACCGTACCACCAACGCTTAACCCTTATTATAGGATAAAAGTTAAAGAGTATTTTAGGCAATTACCTGTGAGGTGAGTGATAAATTGACAAAGAAGAATTGTTTATCCATACGGACTCATACGAGCTAACTTCGTGTCGCAGGTTTTGGTGATTTGTTTATTTGTTTCAATTCATTTAGTGGTCATTTGCTTCGCTGTCATTTAATTGTCATTAAGTTGTTTATTTGGAATTTGACTGCGAACTGTTGACTGAAGACTGAGAACTGAGGACTGAGGACTGATTTGTTTATATTTTCACGCAAAGACGCAAAGAACGCAAAGAAGAATTGTTTATCCATACGGACTCATACGAGCTAACTTCGTGTCGCAAGTTTTGGTGATTTGTTTATTTGTTTCAATAGTCATTTAGTGGTCATTTGCTTCGCTGTCATTTAATTGTCATTAAGTTGTTGTAAGCTCCAAGATACCGTCATTGCGAAGGAAGTATGACTGAAGCAATCTGATGAAAGAATTGTTTATTTGTTTATCTGTTGATTTGTTTATTTGGAATTTGACTGCTGGCTGGAGACTGCCTACTGCCTACTGCTGACTGAGGACTGTTTTTGACTACCTCTGCTAAAAAGCCCGAGATTGTCGCGGTCGTACCTCTCTCACAATGACGGTTTTATGGGTTGTTGTAGGAGTTGTTTATCCATACGGACAGGTTTTGTTTATTTGGTGATTTGTTTATCTGATTATTCGTAACACATAACTTTAAGTACTTCTTTTTGTTTATTCAAAATTTGACTGCCGACTGCCGACTGCGGACTTCTTTGCTAAAAAGTTTGAGATTGCCAATTATTACCTAACAACTGTTATCATGCCACTTCTTTTTATTTCTTTTCCCATTATTCCTTTTGCAAAAATTTGATAGTAATAAATTCCAAGAGGAACTTTTTCTCCTTTAAATTTTCCGTTCCAACTGTTGTTAATGTCTTGTGACTCAAAAATCTTTTCACCCCAGCGATTGTATATTTGAATTTGAAAATCAACAATGAAAGAACCAGCAACTTCAAATTTTTCATTCAGTCCGTCTCCGTTAGGAGAAAAAGCGTTAGGAATAAAAAGTGTAGATGGACATTTTTCATTTACGAAAAATGAATCTGTAAACTCACAATTGTTTGTGTCAATTAAAGTTAAATATTCAAAACCTTCTGAATAGTAATATGAATACATGCTATCTTTTTCTCCATTTGACCAAATAAGCTCATATTTTTCATTAAGATTTAACGGTAGTACTTTTACAATAGCAGGTGAATCTTCACAAAATGCTTTGACACTAAAATAAAACTCTGGTTTTTCAATTCCTTTAATAAATATGGAATCCATTGTTTTACATCCTATTGTGTTTATGGCTGTAGCAAAATATTTTCCCGCTGAACTAATGCTTATTGATTTTGTAGTTTCACCATTTGACCAAATAATTTTGTTTGCATCTGTTTTGGCTTTAATTATTATTTCTTTATCCGGACATAAAACTGTATCCTTTGGCAATTCCATTTTTGGAAAATCAAGAAAATTATAATTAATTAATAAAGTATCTGCACTATTGGAGTAAAAAACAATTGCTTTAATGATTTTATTTCCACTACTATTTATTTTTGTTTCAATAGTTTTATCCGTTGAGTTTTTTAGTAGTGAATCTTCAATGTACCAGTGTAAAGAATCTTCACCACAAATATTTGCTATAAAAGTAAAATCACCTGGTACGCATTTACCAAAAACAGAAATATCGGGTTTGTCATAAATAGCTTGTGAAACATTAGGTAAACCCAATTGTGTTTTAGTCCCTGGTGCCAGTTTAATTATTTTTTCAAATAATCCACAATCCGGTGCAGGTAAGTTTGGATATGGAATACAACTTACATAATTCTCATAACAGGAATGTGTTTGTACAAAGTAAATTTTCCCATCTGGTCCCATAGATAATGCACCAATTTGATTAATATCATGATCGTCTTCACGTGTTGAAAAAAAATATTTTGATTGAAGTATTGTAGCCGAATCACCTGAACTTAAATCATATTGAAATATACCAGGATTAGAATGACTAAAATTTCCAACATACAAATATTTACCATTTGCTGAAAACTCTAAACCATATAACGAAGTATTACCTTGAGTAAATGTAATTTTTAAATAAAACTCTGCAAC
>JAYEOP010000470.1 GCA_034723125.1 Bacteroidota bacterium
TATTGTAATATACATCCAACAAGACTTTTAGCTTTCAGGTATTTTATGTTTTTTTTATTAGTTATTAATATTTGGATTTCCCATAAAAAAATTATTTCCTAAATAAAAAAGTTTTGTTTTGATAATATTTTACATTGCAAACATAGTGATAATTATTTAAAGGGGGTTCTGTAAATTATTTGGAATTTAACACAGTATCTATGAGTCCACTCTAAAAAGTCTTAAAATGATTTTCAAAACCTGCACTCATTACTTTATAAAATGGACTCATAAATTAATGCTTTTGGGTACTTATCAACAGTTTTGGGGATTATTAAAAAATAAAGATGTGTTTAATTTAATATTTTTGCTCTGTATTTTGATTGTTGTTTTTTATGAAAAAATATATTTTAATATTATTTATTTTAGTAGCGAGTGTTTCGGGCATTAAAGCTCAGAAAAATGATTCAAATCTTGAAGCATACTGGGGATCTGTAACATCATTAAGTTTATCCAAAGAGCAATTATCCAATATTGAGTCATTTAGTATTTCCGATACAATAAATATAAGAGAAATAAAGTGGATTTCAAGATATAAATTTTATGTACAGTCGGCTCAAAAAGGAGCTGTTAAGGTTATCAATGGAAACGGTTCTTTTATTGATCAAAAAATGAAATCATATTTTATTAATCCTGAATCAGGAGATAAAATAATTTTTTCGGAAATATTTGCTTATGTTGAAAATGAAGGAGTAAGGAAAATACCTACTGCAATAGTTCTTGTGGTAAAATAGAACTTTTTCTATTATAATCTTTTTCTTTTAAAAACCGTGTGAAAAAATAAAGTTTCGATTTCTGCCATTTCTTTACTTTCTTCAAAGATGTCAATATCGTTATAGTAATGAGCCGTATTACTTTGCTTTTCAATACCAAATCTAATATTGCTAAATTTATTTTTAAATTTTTCAAAAATATTTATAAAAACATAGGGATTGTTATAAAAGGCTGTTCCTATATGAAGAAGAATGATATCCGGAGAAAACAATTCTATTTCTTTTGAAATACGGTTGTAAATTTTTTCTTTTTTTATTCTTTCTTCAGGAAAATTAAGTGCATAAACATGCTTCATCTTATATGATTTCAGTAAAGGGCTGTTATTCATTATTGTTGAACGATTTTTACTGATGATATCATTCCAAGAATATACTATCATTACCTTTTTTATCATAATTTTGAGCCTTTTTTTAATGATTTTCAAAGGTATGAATTTTTTTTGATATAAAAATATATATTTTAGAAATGCTAGGGCAAAGGTATGAAAATTTAAAGCTATGCTATTGGTAATGTCAGGGAAAAAGTACTTCCTTTGCCGGGTTCACTATCAACTTCAATTTTACCTTTATTTTTTTCGACAAATTCTTTTACAATTACTAGCCCTATGCCTGTACCTTTTTCTTTTGAAATATCAATATTCTCAATATTTGAAATTCCAATTGAAGCTTGATCTTTGTCGAGTTGAAATAGTTTTTCTTGTTCCTCTTTGCTAAGTCCTATTCCTGAATCGGAAATGTAAAGAACAATGTTTTTATCTTTTATTTCTGTAAACAAACTTACTTTTCCGTTTTTAGGAGTAAATTTTAAAGCATTAGAAAGCAGATTTCTAATTACAAAAGTGATAGTGTTTTTATCACAAATAACCTTTGTATTTTTCTTTACTTTTGATGTTAAAGTTATTGATTTATTTTTAGCATCTATTTCATATAATTTCAGGTTTTCTTCAACGATTTCAAATAAGTCTTTTTTTTCAAGATTCAATGTAAGCATACCTGCTTGAGACCTTGCCCATTCAAGTAAATTTCGTAAAAGATGAAATACATTTTTTGAATAATTATTTATTTGGTCAGCAAAATATTTGATTTTTGATTCCGGTAAATCTGAATAATTTGAGCTAAGTAATTCGGATAATCCTATTATTGTATTAAAAGGGCTACGGAGGTCGTGAGCAAGAATTGTAAAAAACTTATCTTTAGTGGCATTCAATGCTTTAAGTTCTTTTTGATGTGCCTCAATTGCTTTATTTTTCTTTTTTATTTCTTTATTTTGTTGAGATAATTTTTCTTGCAACTCATTATTGTCTCGCAATCTGTTTACAAGTACTTTTAAAATTCCTTGATTGATTTCTGGTTTTGTTAATAATAAAGATAGAATTTTGTGATTAATTTTAAATAAATTAGTTTTTTTTGTTGCTGTTACTGATGCTGATCTTTTTTCTGAATCTAAAACAGAATACTCTCCAAAAAATTCTGTGTTTGATAATTTTGTAAAAATATATTCACCGTCATGTACTTTAACTTCGCCATCAATTATAAAAAATAGTCCATCAAAGCTATCTCCTTTTGAAAAGATTTTTTCATTTGCATCAACACTAATTCTTTCCATTTTTTCGGCAATCTCTTTGAGTGTATTTGCATCAACTTCCGAAAAGATACTTATTTTTTTAACAAAGGAAATTCTTGTGTTTATATTCATTATTATAAATATTTTAAAGCACAAAGATATGAATTATTTTTAAAATGCAAAAGGGAAGTTGAGTTTAGAAAGAGGAAACCCTATTATACAAAGTTGTGTTCAAATGTATCATTTAAACTTAAAAGAAAATTAAATTGTTGCTCTGATAGCAAAAGAAATGTTTCTTCCGGGGGCACTTATCCCGGATGAATATGGACGATAATGAACATCCAAGATATTTTCCAATCCAAGATTGAATTGAATTTTCTGATTTAATTGATAAGAGCCTTTCAGGTTTAAGGTTAACCATGCGGGAGTTGAACCATCGGATGCGTATAAATAATCTTTGGATTGCTCTGATGGAGACATGTCTTTAAAGTCTTTTGACCCGTTGTAGTTGGAATAAAAATCAATTCTCAGGCTGTTGGTTTTGTAAGAGATTCTTGTGCTTCCAAAAAATGGAGGAACATGCCTAATCGGGATGTTTTCTGTAATATCTTTACCTTTTGTGTAAGTTAAATGGCTTGTAAAAACAAAATGCTTTGATAATTCGGCTGTGATTGTTATGCTTCCTCCTACAATGAATGCTTCGCCAGCATTTTGTACTGCCTGTACTTTACTCATCTCTCCATCATACATGATAGAATCTTTACCATCAATCCGGAAGTCTCTTCTAACCATTGCGTCTATTAAATAAGTATAAAAAACACTTCCTTCAATTTTTGCAATTTTATTTATTTTTTTGATTACTCCAAAATCAACATTATAAACATTTTCGGGTTTGAGATTTTTGTTTGGAACAATTACATTTCCCGGTTCAGAGTCAAAAACTTTCGCTACATCATCAACGTTTGGTGCTCTAAAACCTGAGGATAAATTATAATTCAATTGCCATTCTTCATTTGGTCTGTAAACAAGTCCTAAGCTTCCGTTAAATGCACTGCTCGGGTTGAGTTCTATCTCGGTAAACGGGAAATTGTAAAAAGAATTGTCGTCTATTTTTCCGTATAATGTCATATAGCTATATCTTACTCCAGATAGAAGAGTGAAATGTTTGCTGATATTTGTTTTTAGATTTGAATAAGCAGAATATGCTTGTGTATAGCTTCCTCCGTCAGGATAGCGACTGGCGGTAGCAACTGATTCCCCGCTATATATATTTTTTTTAACAGCATTTGAATTTACTGTGTTATAAACGGCTTCAAGTCCGTAATAAATTGAACTCTTTTTGTTTATTCTTTTATCAAAATCAAAATTTGCTGTGTAAACATTAACATTTTCAGTCCTGATTCTTAAGTCAGTTTGCTGAAATGTTCTATCGCATCTGCTTTCTTCAATATCTTGAATTGCAATAATCATTTTTACATCATCAAAAATTATATTTTTCTTAGAGTATTTTATATTCAACGAATTCATCATCCATTTTTGCGGACCATAATACCATTCTGCATATTTTAAAGAACCGTCTTTATACTGTGTTAACCTATCGTAGCGAGGAATATCTGAAGATGTTGAATAATGAAATGCATAATTTAAATCCAAGTATTTTGATGGTTTAAACCTAAATTTCTGCATCAAATTCAGTTGATGATATCCTGAATAGACTTGTAAATTCTCATCTTCATTTTTAATGATTGTATCTTTTCCATTGATAAAATCAACATATTCAGTTCTTTTTCCAAATTCAGAATATTTGCTTTTTCTTTTAGAGCCTGTTTTTAAATCATCAAAATTACTGTAAGAAATACTTGTTAAAGTTGAAAACTTTTTTGTTCCGTAATTAAAATCAACATGTATTGTATTTTCGTGATTTGCTGTAGAATATCTTAGTAATGCATTTGTTTTTAAAACATTTTTTCCGTTGGATGCAAGTTTAGCTTTTTTAGTACGAAAATTCATTACTCCACCAAGTGCATCACTTCCATAAATTATTGAACCTGTGCCAAAAATAACTTCGGTATTTTCAATTACATTTGGATCAAGGGTTATTACATTTTGTAAATTACCACTTCGGTAAATTGCATTATTCATTCTAACACCGTCAATAACAAGCAAAACGGAATTTGAAGCAAATCCTCTAATCATAGGACTTCCTCCTCCCATTTGGCTTTTTTGTACAAATACTTCGTTTGATGTATTTAGTAAATCTGCTGTTGTTTGAGGATTTTCAAATTGTATTTTCTTCTCAGAAATTGAAACTATTTTATTGGGAACTTCTTTTTTTAACTGTTTCCATTTTGTAGTTGAAATTACTACTTCGTCAAGTTTTATAGCTGTTTCGTCAAGTTTTATTATATTATTCTGTGCTTTAATGTCTTTAAGAGAAATTTGAATAATTTTAAAAAACGGATGCCTTACAATTATTTCATCGTTTTCTTTAAAATCACTGAGTTTTGCAATTCCGTGCTTATTTGTAATAGCTGTTCTGTTTTTTTCTTGTGTAAAAAGACAAACATTTTCAATGGGTTGTAATGTTGTTTTGTCAATTATTTTCACTTCTTGTCCTTTTGCAAAAAATGCAATAATAATAAGTATAAGTAGTGATAGCCATTGTTTGTTAGTCATTTTCCCTTTTCTATTCTTGCTCATTAAATATATTTGTAAAAATATCAAAGGATTTTAAGTCTTGGAAATTTGAAATATGAATTTGATAATAAACAATCATTTTTTGTAAAAGTTCCATTCTTACAGCCCTTGGTATTTTGTTTTTACCAACAGAGCCAATGGGTGTATCAATCACTATGCCAAACCACTTGCTTTCAGGCATTTTGATTGTTTCATTTTCTTTACTTTTTGTCGGGGAAAACATGCCTTCTGACAGATTGAAAAATACATTTTTTGTACTAAAATTATTAGTGGGAGAAAACCCAAGATATTTTGTTAATTGAACTATAAAAATTAATAAAAAATCAGGGATATTCTCTGCTTTTTCATCAAGCAATTTTATACTTTTTAATAAAAAGTTGAAAAGATATTCGTTGGGTTCTTCTTCTTTTATTGTTTTATAAATCAGCTCGGAAATAATAACAGCAACCGATAGTCTTTTAATATCAAAATGGATATTGTTGTTTAATAATTCACTTTTTACTTCTTTTATTTTATGTAGATTTTTATTTTCATTAAAATAAATATTCATATCCAAGATTTGTAAAGCTTGCAAAAAGGAAGGTTTTATGCTTGCTCGTTTTGAATGTACTCCGGGGATATGAAAAGAAAGCATTCCGTGAGAATCAGTATATATTTTGGCAATCACACTAGTTTCCGAAAATCTTGTTGTTTTTATTACTATTCCTTTTGACTTAACAAGCATTATCTCACTATCAATAGTTTTGTAATATGTGTTTCGCTTCCATTTTCATTTGTTGAATAAATAAGATAAACTCCCGAATGTACTTTTCTGCCGGAGAAATCTTTGCCATTCCATATTGCTTGCCCACCTTCTGCCGTTGTTTCAAATACAAGGTTTCCTGCAATATCTGTGATTTTTACGTTTGCATCTCTTACTAATCCTTTTATTGCTATTAAACCGTTATAATCAGGTTTTACAGGATTTGGGTAAGCATAAACATCTTCATGTGTTTCTCCTCCTTTTGTAGCATAATTTCGCAAAGAAACAATCCCTCCATCTGTTGCAAAAAATACTTCACCTGTATTTTGATTTATTGCAATATCTCGAATATAATTTACTGGCAATGGGCTGTTGTCTGTATTAAAATTGTAAATAATTTCAGTACCGTCTTCACTAACATACCAAACTCCGTTTCTTGTTCCTATCCATTTATTGTTGGCACCATCAACGGCAATTGCCGTAACGCTTTCCGAAGCAAGAAGGTAGCCTGATTCATCACCATTGTCAATCCATATTTGCTGAGCATCAAAATTGTAATTTGTAAAAACGGATGAAGGGTCGTAAAAAACAGCTATTCCTGCATTTGTTCCAACCCAAATTTTACCGTCAATATCTTTAGCAATATCATAAACTGTTGCTGCGGGCAAATTTCC
This sequence comes from Bacteroidota bacterium, assembly GCA_034723125.1. NCBI lineage: Bacteria > Pseudomonadati > Bacteroidota > Bacteroidota bacterium. The sequence continues at coordinate 6,490 of JAYEOP010000470.1, forward strand.
ATTACCTTCCGAATTGTCTAACTTTTTATATTTTATTTCTTGACGATTTTCATCAAAAACAATCAATCCTTTTGTGGTAGGAAAAGTAATCCATTTTTGTCCAAAATCATCAATAATAATTTTTCCTACTTTTCGGTTTTGTGAAGTGCCGAGGCTAAATGATTTCCAACGTCCATCGGTATATCGTACGGAAACAGGGTTGATAGCTCCATAATTGCTTACCCATAAATTATTTTCATTATCGTAACATAAGCCTCGGATATTTATAAATGAAGTATCACCAATTTGACTTCCGCCAAGACTACTGTTTGATTTATCATAAATTTTTTGAATATCTCCGTTGTAATATTCTGCCAGTCCCCATCCGTAACTTCCAAGAAATGCATGTTTTGAAATAGGGTCAATAGCAATTTTAAGAATGTCAACTACTTTATTAAAATTATCTGTTGTTTTAAAATTTTTGTTTGTCCATGAATTGTTTTTAAAAATATAGATTCCATTTGCACTGTAAAGTGGATTTCCTGTGTAGGAAAGTCCTCCTGATGCTACCCAAACGGTATTGTCATAAATTTCAATATCCCATGAAAGTTTTGAATAGGGGCAGTTTGGCGTATAAAACCTTAGCTTTTCGCCATCATCTTTTACAAGTGTATAATGCTTTTTTGTGTACCAATAATTTCCTTCCGAATCTATCATTGCGGAAAATACGCTAGGTTCATAATTCGCAGTTAAAATATTATTGTTATCAAAGGTGTAAACATAATTTTCGTAAGTAATTAGTAATCGATTATTTGATACTTCCATTGCTCTGCATACTTGCTGTATTGTGTCAATCAAAAAACTTGATTTTCCGTATTCCTTAATTTTGTTTCCAATATTTAAATAAAGTTTGTTGTTGAAAGTTTCAATTTTTTGACAATTTCCTGTAAAAACACTTTTCCAATATTTGGGGTCCATTAAGTTATCACTATTTAGTGAGGCACTTTGCATTCCTTCCGGTGTTGCTGCATAAATTGAATCACCTAAAATTGTAACATCATTAATTACTCCTGTTTCACCAATGTTTTCATAACTTTCTTTTACTTCATGCTTTTCTAAATCGTAAACTACTATTCCAAAACTGCTACTTATGTATGCATATTTGTTGTAAAAATAAATTGCATTTACGGTTTTTTTACCTGCCACATATTTTCTGTCCAAATCAGCAACATTAATTACTGTATTACCTTTTACAATGTCAATATTTGTGCTGTAGTAGGCAATCATTAGCACATCATTAACTTTATCATATTCCATAGCACTGATGTTTGTTTCGGCAAAGCCATCTTTTTTTGATAAAGTTACTAATGAATTATCCTCTTTGTTGAAATAAAATAAGCCGTTTTCAGTGGCACAGTAAATCCTGTTTCCTACTTCTTCACTTTTTATTCCCTCTGTATAATTTAAATGCGAACGCCATTCGCCAATTTTAATATCTTGAGAAAATACTTGTAAAATGAGAATTATTAAAATGGATATAAAAAATGTTTTTTTCATTATTATCAGTTTATTAAACTAAAAGCAAAATTACATTAAAAATAAATTTCTATTCAATGAGATAGAACGAAAGTATTAGAAAAATAATGTAAATTTCTTTGCTTCGGTGCTTCGGCTTCGCTCAGCACTCGATATTTTATTCTTTTAGAAAAAAAGCAAGCCAAAACTTGAACAAAATCTTAACAACTACTTATTGAAATTAGTTGTATTTTTGTTCTTTTAAATTGATACTTTTCGGTTAATATATACAATAGGACGAAAGTATTAAAAAAATAATGTAAATTTCTTTGCTTCGGCTTCGCTCAGCACTCGATATTTGATTCTTTTAAAAAAAAGAAGTTTTAATAGCGGGGAATGAGCGAAGCCGAATTCCCGGTTTTTTTTCATTCTAATGAAAAAATTATGAATAATTTTGATTCAAAATTTAAGACTGCTTAAATCATGAATTTTAAGATTGAAAAAAATATTCAGCCTTTTTATTATCAGCCAAAAGTTTATAATTGGATATTTGTTGGGTTGTTGATAGTTGTTTCTTTTGTTTATCAATATCACAATATTTTTTTATTACGACCACAATCTCTTCACCAGTGGAGGCAATGCGATTGTCTTTCAATAACCATGAATTTTTTTAAAGAAGGGATGCATTTTTTTAATCCTTCGGTTCATTGTCAGGGTGCAGAAGGAGGAATGTCGGGGCATACTATTAGTGAATTTCCGATAATTTATTTTTTTGTTGCTTTTCTTTGGCAATTATTCGGGCATCATGAATGGATATTCAGACTTGTTGAAATGCTTATTGTCTTTACAGGTTTTTTTGCCCTTTTTAAAATGACTGAAGATATTTTGAAAGATTCTCTGTGGGCAATAGGAGTTGTGTTTTTGCTTTTTAGCTCGCCTATGCTAGTTTTTTATACTAATAATTTTATTGCTAATACGCCTGCATTAGGCTTTGCACTTATTGCTTTATATTTCTTTTGGCAATTTTATAAATTAAAAAAGAAAAAATATTTCTACTTTAGTTTATTGTTTTACTTAGTTGCAGGACTGATAAAAATAACATCACTTATAAGTTTTATTGCTATCCTCTTTGTGTTTGCACTTGAGTTATTTGGGATTTATAAATTTAAAAATGGAAATAGAATATTTGAAAAACCTATTCAATATATTTTACCTTTTTTACTCTTGGTAATTGCAATATTTTCTTGGTTTTATTACGCCCATTCATATAATGCAAGTCATGGTGCGGGTTTTTTCTTAATTGGAGTTTTGCCAATTTGGAATCTTGATAATGAGATAATTATAAATATTTGGAAAAGTGTAAAAAGCTTTTGGGCAGATCAATATTTTAATAATTCCGTACTAATTGTTTCTGCGGTATTTTTACTTGCTTTAATAGTGTTTTTTAAAAAAATTAATAAATTTTTCGCTACTGTTACAATTGTGATTTTTATTGGAGTAATATCTTATTTGATGTTGTTTTACAAGGTGTTAGCATATCACGATTATTATTTAATTAATTTATTAATAATAATTCCATTTATTTTTATTTCTGTCATTTTATATTTAAAAGAAAAGCATAGGCAAATTTTCAATTCCATTTTTCTGAGGATTGCATTTTTTATACTTATTGGCTATAGCATTTCGTATTCGGCAAAAAATATTAAAGAAAGATACTGGGGCTGGATGAATAATTATCATGAAAAACTTTATAAAGACCTTGAAGATATTACTCCTTATTTGAGGTCATTGGGCATTGAACGTACGGATAAAGTAATTTCCTTACCTGACGGTAGTTTTAATATTTCACTTTATTTGATGGATCAAAAAGGTTGGACAGATTTCTGTGGAATATCAAAAAGTGCCGAGCAAATTGAAAATAAAATTGAACTTGGTGCAGAATATCTGATTATTACTAATAAAAAAGTTTATGAAGAAAAATATGTTCAACCTTACATAAAAAATAAAATTGCTAGCTACAAGAGTGTTGATATTTATGAGTTATCTTCAAGTCAAGAATAAAGAAAAAAAGGAATTAAAACACTGAAAGTCGTTTTCTGAAAACAGAATTATCCACCATTTTAACTTCAACAATATAAATCCCGGAATTAATATTTTTAATATTCAAATTAAACTTATTAGATTTTATTTTTTGATAATAATTTAGGGTTTTACCTTCTAAGCTGATTATTTTTATTTCCGAAATTTGCTTTGTTGGATTGGCAACAATAACAGATGAGTTGGCAGGATTGGGGAATATATTAATTGTGTTTTCTATAACGGAGATTTTCTTAATTGCTGTTACATTTATTATGCTCTCAAAAGCAAGAAGATTTCTGCCTGTAACAATAATTTTTACGTTCCCGGAGTCCTTAAAAGTAATGTCAAAATTTGCATTTCCGAGGGAATCAGTTAAGGCAATTTCCTGAATTGTGATACTGTCGTTTGTGATACAAACAACAGCATTATTTATTTTATTTCCATTAAAGTCGCTAACATTAACTGTGAATTGCTGATGAAATTTGATGCTTTCGGGAAAGCTGACGTTTAGATTTTTTGGGACTTTTGTCCACGGCATAATCGTAGGGTCACCAAGTAACAAAAAGTGTTGCATTGTTTCCTCTGTTTCCGAAGCAGTATTTTCGGGAAAGGCTTCATTCATTTTGAGTTTTCCATACACAAGAGCCTCCCCTAAAGTTTGGGTTTTGTTGCTAACGTAAGACATTAAAGTCTTTTTGCCGAGAGTATCTGAAAGGTAAAAAGGTGTGTCTTCTGTAGCTCCAATAAAAGCGATTGCACCTCTTTTGTAGGAAACACTAAGCCATTTTTCGCTAAAAGACATCAGGTTAGTTAGATCGGCATTGGAACAGGCTACACTTACAATCACAGGTAGTTTGTAAAGGTTTCCAACTTCATTTTCAATAGTATAATTTGTAAAATGTCCTTGAGTGTACCAGCTATTTGCATCTCCATGCCCTATGTAAAACATCCAACTTCTGCCATCACTTAAAGCAGTAAAGATATCATGATTTGTAAATTTTCCTTCTGTTGCTCTGAGGTCGTCAACATAAGAAAAATCTTGATTTTTAAAAAATGAAACTAAATGTTTGCCGTGGTTGTCGTCTAAATGTGCATTACTGGCAGCTATTGTGGCTTTGTCATACCAGTCTGTATCATTCATCGGATACCTTTCATATTGAATTACTTTTTGAACATAAGTTTCGCATTCGTCTGTGGTGTTAACTGAAAATCTACCAACAAAAATATCAGGTAGAAAATCATTTCCGATAATAGTTGAATAATCGTGATCGTTTAATGCTGAGCGAACTCCATAAAAAGGAGGGATGTAGTCAACATCACCAACAAGCAATAAATACTCAATATTAGTAAGCCCTGTACTGTCTAATGAATAAGTTTTAATGACTGATTTTATATCTTCTGCATCAGGGTTATTTCCAATTTCTGAGGTTTTTATTATTGTTGTTTTTATACCTTTTCGCATTTTCCATTCAACAAAAGGAAGTATGCTGTTGTAGAATTTATCATGTGTAATGATAAGCATTTCGGGGATATTTATTGAATCACTTCTTTTTTCTGTTTTGAAATCATTCAAAATAAAGTTATTGAAAAATGGATTTTTTTCTTCAATTGCTTTTTCACTTTTTAAAGCAAGATTGCTTTTTAGAATTATTGAAATTTCAAGCTTTTTTATTATTTCAATTGAATTGTTTTTAGGGTAAAATCGTACGGGATTTATTATTAATTCCACAACTTTTGTTTTGCCGAGATATTTTGCTTCACTAACTGAAAATGCTTTTTCAGGGAAACAATTATATCCGTTATAAAAATCCTGATTAAAAGTAAAACTATCTTTTTGCTTTTTGCAATTTCTTTTAGGAGGCTGTTGATAGGGAAGAGGTACAATGTTTTTAATACTTTCTGTTTCAATTGCTACTATTTCAAAATGTACATCTTGATTTTTAGGAATTTCAATAAATTTAGAAAAAACTGGTAATTTTGGGAAACCTGCTTCAGTTGTTGTTCCTGAATTTTTCATTAATAATTGAGAATAATCCCCTTTGTAAGTTTGAATTTTATTATTAATTAATATTGGTGAGGTAAAAATAATTTTATTTGAATTTTCAAAAGAAATAATAGATTGACCATTGCTTGAAGACACATAAAGCAATAAAATAATTGAAATTATTTTTGTTTTAAAATTCATTGTTTTTAATTGGATAAAGGAAAATTTCCGATTTAAAATTGCATTATTTTTCGTTGACAAAATTAACTAAAAATTTTAAAATAAATAGTGCCTCTTAGAAAACTATCTATTTAATTTTGTATTGTTTCTTAATAGACACTACTCAGAAATTCGAAATATAAATATTGTATATTTAATATTTTATGTATTTTTGATGTTTATAAAATATTGTTATTATTGCATATTAGTAACAGCTTGATATTTAAAGAATTAGTGATTTAACAATGAGTGTTAAAACATTTTATTAAAAAGGTTTATTAAAAATATTATTGCTATTAATAATATTTATTTTACTTTAGAGGCGTTAAAAAAAATAAAAAATACATCAATTATGGAAGATAAAAAATTTGAAATCGAAGGAGATATTGAAGAGAATGATGAACTTACCGAAGAGTTTGAAGAAGATGATGAAGAATATGTAAGCCGTGGACGGGGTATTTATATTTTACTCGCAGTGTTTATTCTTCTATTTTTAGCATCATTAAGTTTGTTTGCATATTTCCAATTATATCAAGGAGATGGAAATTGGGATTTTTCTTTTAAAAAGAAAAGCTCAGGCAATGTTGCTGTAAACAAAGGATTGCAGGAAGAGAATATTATGTTATATTCGCAAGTTGACAGCCTTAATAATGTTATTGCAAATATGGAAAATGCTCAAATTGCAACTTCTGAAACTCCTGAGTCTTCTGAAACTGTTGAAGAAACATCATCACCAAAGCCTAAAACAACAGGCTCATCGGAATTGTTCCATCAGGATTTAGCAGGAGAAAAATATGAGGTGCAAATTGGTGCGTTCAGGTCATTTAATTTTTCTAAATACAACAATAATCTTGTAAATATGAATGTAGATGTAAAAAATGGTTTAAATCAACTTGTGATTGGACGTTTTTCTACTTTCAAAGACGCTTGTGTTTTTGCTAAAGATATGAAATCAATTGGAATCCAAAATGCTTTTGTTGTTAAAAAAGTTGATGGAAAAAGAGTGAAATTCAGTAAATATTGCAATTAATCTGGTATTGGGAATTGAATGGATTTGGATAAATAGTGTTTCTAAGTAGTGTCACTAAGTAGTGTCTCTAAGAAAACTCTGCAAAATTAGATTCCTATCTTTTTGCGATATTTTTATCTTTTTCAACTCACTGATGCTAAGGCATCGCCTCGTCTCAAAAAATAAAAATCTCACATGCCTGACGGCAGGCAGGTCAAAAATCTTAGAAATCATAAAATTTGATAGTTTTCTTAGAGGCACTAAGTAATTATTTGCAGTTATTTTTAATAATTTTTTGTTCAAGTTTTGATGTAGAGTATCCTTCAAGGAAAGGTAAAATAATAACCTTGCCTCCATTTCTTTTAATTATATCTGCTCCTACAATATCATTTTCATTGTAATCACCACCTTTAATTAAAATGTCGGGGATTATTTTTGATAAAATTTCATAAGGAGTTTCTTCATTGAAAAGCAAAATTGTATCAACAAATTCTAATGAAGCGAGTAACATCATTCGTGTAAATTCATCTTTAATTGGTCTGCCTTTTCCTTTTAATAACTTTACAGAACTATCGGAATTAACAGCAATAATAAATTTATCGCCCAAATCGGATGCTTTTGTGAGGTAATCTAAATGACCAAGATGAATAAGGTCGAAACAACCATTTGTAAAAACAACTTTTTTGCCGTTACTTTTCCATTGTTTTTTTAACGTAACAATTTCATCAAGGCTTTTTATTTTATTTTTAATTTTTTGAAAGCTGTCCATGTTTTGCATTTCTTTGAATAAAATAGAAAATCATAAAACTGATTCCTCCAACAAGGATAATCATAATCGTTTGTGAAGAATGGGCAATTAAAGCAAATAGTGAAGCGTCTTCATGTCCTATGTTAAAAACTTTAAGAGCTTTTTCTGCGGCAAAGTGATAGGTTCCAATTCCTCCCTGAACAGGCATGATAAATCCAAGGCTACCAATAGTTAGCACAAATAAGCCGGCAGCAGCATCTAAATGTGAAGTTGCTTCTATTGAGAAGAAAACAAGATAAGTCATGAGAAAATAGGTAACCCAAATGTAAACTGTATGGAAAATGAAAGCACCTCTTCTATCCATTTTTTTTATGGTTTTTATTCCTGACCAAAAGCCTGCAATCAATTCACGTATTTTAAGATACAAAGGATGTTGTTTGAAATTTCGTTTAGATTTTTTAATTAGAATTAATGTTGCAATAAAAGCTACAATAATAAATATTGCTAATCCAATGCTTGTGTAGCTAAAGAGATTTTCATATTGCTCTTTGTAATAGTGATAAGAATTATAAAGTATGTCTTTAATTTTGGAAAATTCTATTACAACTGCAATAAAAGTAAGTATTAATAATCCTATAAAATCTACTACTCTTTCGACCAAAACAGTTCCAAGCAATTTGTTGATAGGGAGTTTGTCGGTTCTGTTAAGAATTACACATTTTGTAACTTCACCCATTCGTGGTAATGCAAGATTTGCTAAATATCCAATCATCACTGCAACAAAGCTATTTAATGTTCTAATATTTTTCCCAAGTGGTTTTATAATAATTTTCCAACGCATTGCACGACTTAAATGTCCTGTTAAAGCAATACTTAGAGCAATTATTATCCATGAATAATTTGCAGTTTTTAATCCTTCAAGGATGTCTTCAACGGGTTGTTTGCGGTAAACAAGCCAAAATATTAAAACCCCGAAGGATAAAAATAGCAGGTATTTAAATACTTTCAGAAATAATTTCAATTTATAGTAGATTTATCAGGTTGAGGAATAATTATCTGGGGTTCAAAATCTTTGGCTTTTTCAACTTCAATTGAAGCATAGGAGACAATAATAACTATATCTCCAACCTTTCCTTTAAAAGCCGCAGGTCCATTTAATCCTATAACCCCGCTTCCTTTCATTCCTTTTATTACATAAGTTTCAAACCTTTCTCCGTTTTCGAGGTTTAGTACTTGTACTTTCTCGTTAGGAATAATTCCAACTTTTTCAATTAAATCTTCATCAATTGTAATGCTTCCTATATAATTCAAATCGGCTTCGGTAACTTTTACTCGGTGTATTTTTGATTTTAAAACTTCAATAAACATGGTAATTTATTTTATAATTATATTGTCAATCAATCTTATTTTGCCTATTCTAACTGCGGTGCAAATAACGATATTTTTTGTTTGATTTACAGATTTTACTTGTGTAAATTTTTCAGCATCCATTATTTCAAAATATTCAAACTCAATAAAATCATTTTTTTCTAAATAGTTTTTTGCTAATATTTTTATTTCATCAACGAATTTATAGTTGAGTAATTTTTCTGCCTTTTTTAAGCTTTCGTAAATCTGTGGTGCTATTTTTCTCTCAGCGATTTTTAACAATCTGTTTCTTGAACTCATTGCAAGTCCATCTTTGTCTCTTACAATTGGACAGCTAACAATTTCAATGTTAAAATTCATCTTCTCAACTAATCGTTTTATAACAAGTAATTGCTGAAAATCTTTTTGTCCAAAATAGGCTCTATGTGGAGCTATGCAGTCAAAAAGTGTTTTTACAATAGTAACTACTCCATCAAAATGTCCCGGGCGATGCTTTCCTTCAAGTTTATCATCCAATCCACTAAGGTCAATTTTTACTAAATCAATATTTCCTTTAGGATAAATTTCATTTTTCTTTGGGACAAAAACAATATCACATCCTACTTTTTCCAGCATTTTAATGTCCTCATCTACTGTTCTTGGATATTTATTGAAATCTTTTTTTTCATTAAATTGGGCAGGATTTACAAAAATACTTGCAATTGTAATATCATTTTCACTTTTGCATTTTTCAATTAATGAAATATGTCCTGCATGTAATGCCCCCATTGTAGGAACAAAACCGGTAACTTTCCCATTTTCTTTCAGTAATTTTACTGTTTCCTGAATCTCAATTTTGTTTTTTATAACCTTAATCAAAGCCTATGGTTTTAATAGTGGAATATAATTTTACTTCAAAACTATAATGAATTACATTAATTACATTATTTTTTATTAAATTTGTGCCATTGAAAAATAACCTTGTATAAAACAGGGAGTTACATTAATTTAAAAAATACCAATGGCAAAGAAAAAAATTCTATTAGTTAGCCATGAAATGGCACCATTTACTGATTTATCTGAAATGTCGGAATTTGTTAAAGGTTTAGCAATTCAATTGAAAAAAAACAGTGCGGAAGTAAGGATTTTTCTGCCCAAATTAGGCACAATTAAAGAAAGAAAACATAGATTACATGAGGTTATTAGGTTATCCGGTTTAAATATAATAATAGGTAGAGATAACAATCCAATGATTATAAAAGTTGCTTCTTTGCAATCTGCAAAAGTTCAAGTATATTTCCTTGATAATGATGATTTTTATAAACGCAAATTTTTTATGAAAAATAAAACAGGTAAATACTATGATGATAATGACAAAAGAATCATCTTTTTTAATAAAGGAGTTCTTGAATTATTAGATAAGCTTGGATGGATACCTGATGTAATTCATTGTGAAGGTTGGATGAGTAGTTTAATTCCATATTATGCAAGAACAGTATTTAAAAATGAACCTGCTTTAAAAAACATAAAAATTTTATATTCTATAAAGAATAACAAAACAAATCAACAGTTAGGTGAAGGTTTTGAGAAACTTGCTCATATTGATACTTCAAAGGATAAAAACTTGAAATTTCTGACTAATCCAAAAATATCAGAACTTTATAAAGTTGGCTTGAATTATGCGGATGAGATTTTGGTTAATCCGGAAAATGAAACAAAAGAGATTAATGAATTCATAAAAAAATCAGGCAAAAAAGTATTTGACACCAGTAAACTAAAAGAGAATGAGATTTTTGAAAAATATACAGACTTTATTATTAAATAATCTTAAACACCTTACATCTTTTGCATTAGCATCATTATTTCTTTTTGTCATTTCTTGTGATGACCCTGATTTATATGAACTTACTTCCCCAAAAGGGAATAATTTATTTGATTATAATTATACTGATACAACAACTGTAAAATTAAAAACAATTCGTGAAGATTCTATACGTTCCGATGAATTTACTAAAGACCTTATCGGTGCTTATTCAGATGCAATTATTGGGAAAGTAAAAGCATCTGTTTTTGCTAATTTGAGACTTCCAAATACTGAAGTTAACTGGGGAGATTCTCCTGAATTTGATTCTATTATCATTAATATTAAATATTCAGCTAAGGATGATTATTTTGGAAATATCAATGATGAAGTTACCTTTAATGTGTATGAAGTTACAGATAGTATTTTCCAAGATAGTATATATTATTCTAATACAAATATTAAATATAATTCTCTTAAAATAGGTAGCTTTAATGGAAAGCTAAACCCAACGGATTCAACTTCAATTTCATTTGCTTTATCACAGGATTTTGGAAAAAAGATTTTTAATGCTTCTAAAGATATTCTTTCAGACAATGAACTTTTTTCTGAATTTTTGAATGGAATTGCAATAATACCTGAATATCCTGTAAGCGATGGAGGTTCGATTGTTTATTTTTTATTAAATGATGATTCTTCAAATATTACTGTTTATTACAATGATTCATTAAATTATAAATTTCAGTTCAACAATTATTCAGCAAGGATAAGCAAGTTTGAACATGATTATGCAGGAACAGATATTGAAACTCAACTACAAAACCCACAAAGTTTTTATGATGAAGTATATTTACAACCATTGTCAGGAGTAAAGCTTCAAGTAGATTTGCCATATTTGAAAAATCTAATTGACTCAGGGATGGTAGTAATTCATAAAGCTGAATTGATTTTTAATGTTTCAGCAGGATATTCCTATAATGAAAATCTGTCAAACTCCTTATTATTTCTTGGTGTGGATGATGAAAATAATTATACAACAATTCCCGATAGGTTAGAAGATCATTACGGAGGTTATTTACAAGATGAAAATCATTATTCTTTTGTGATAACAAGGTACGTTCAGCAATTATTAAAATTATATCAGGATGATCCGAATTATTTTCAGGATTATACTTTAAACCTGATTGTTCCATCAGACAATCCGATTTCTGCAAATCCTGTAGTAATCAGACAATTTAACAGTCAGGGAAATCAGGATGTGAAGCTTAAGATTTCTTTTACAAAACTTTAATAAAAGATTTTATTGTTATTTGATTTTTATTTTAGAAATTTGAACTATTATTTTTATTATTTTTAAATATCAAATACAAGTTTTTATCTATCTTTAATTAGGAAATAATTATTATAAATTATGTGTGGAATAGTAGCGTATATTGGAAACAAAGAAGTTTCTCCAATTTTATTGAAAGGACTACAACGCCTTGAATACAGAGGATATGACAGTGCAGGGATTGCAATATTGAACGACAATCTGAATATATATAAAGTTGCTGGAAAAGTTGATGACCTTAGAGAATATATTGAAACAAAAGACACAAAAGGTACAATTGGCATCGGTCATACACGATGGGCAACACATGGTGAGCCTAATCAAATAAATGCTCATCCACATTTCTCAGAGAGTAAGGACCTTGCTTTGATTCATAATGGAATTATTGAAAATTATGATACTATAAAAACAGAGCTTATCAATAGAGGGCATAAATTTGTTGGGGAAACGGATACAGAGGTATTAGTTCATCTTATTGATAACATCAAAAAAAATGAAAATGTTTCACTTGATGAGGCAGTTAGATATGCACTAACGAAAGTTGTAGGTGCTTATGCAATAGTTGTTATCTCAAAATCTGACCCTGATATGTTGGTTGCTGCCAGAAAAGGAAGTCCACTTGTTTTAGGACTTGGAGAAAATGAATTTTTTTTAGCTTCAGATGCTACACCAATTATTGACCATACCAGAAATGTGATTTATATAAAAGAGAATGAAATTGCAATACTTACTCGTACTGGATACACAATAAAAACTCTTGAAAACGAAATACAAACACCTTACATTCAGGAGCTTAATGTGAGCTTGGAAGCTTTGGAAAAAGAAGGATATGAACATTTTATGCTCAAAGAAATTAATGAGCAACCAACTTCTGTTCGTGATAGTTTTAGAGGAAGGCTCAAAGCTAGTGAAGGTATTATAAAATTAGGTGGGATTTCAGATTATTTAAATCAATTAAAAAATATAAAACGTGTTGTTATTACGGCATGTGGTACATCATGGCATGCAGGTTTAATTGGTGAATATCTCATTGAAGAGTTAGTACGTATTCCTGTTGAAGTGGAATATGGCTCGGAATTCAGATATCGTGAACCTGTTTTATTTGAAGATGATTTGCTTTTAGCAATATCTCAATCGGGAGAAACTGCCGATACTCTTGCTGCAATTCAATTAGCAAAACAAAAAATACCTACTGTTTTTGGAATTTGTAATGTTGTAGGTTCATCTATTTCTAGAGAAACAGATGCAGGTGTTTACACTCATGCAGGTCCCGAAATTGGAGTTGCTTCTACCAAAGCTTTTACAACTCAAATTACTGTATTGGCACTAGTTGCTTTGCAATGGGCAAATCAAAGAGGAACAATTACAGCTTCTCGCTACAGGGAATTAATTAATGAAATGGAAACAATTCCTGAGAAAATTAAAGAAATTTTAAAAATTGATAAAGAAATTGAAAAGATAGCCGAAAAATTTAAGAACGTTAAAAATTTCCTTTATCTAGGGCGTGGTTATAATTTCCCTGTTGCTCTTGAAGGTGCACTGAAATTAAAAGAAATTTCATACATTCATGCCGAAGGTTATCCTGCTGCTGAAATGAAACATGGACCTATTGCTCTTATTGATGAGGAAATGCCGGTTGTTGTTATAGCAACAAACAAAAAACACTACGAAAAAATTGTTTCAAATATTCAAGAAGTAAAAGCACGTAAAGGAGTAATAATAGCTATTGTGAGAAAAGGAGATAAGGTAATAAGTAAACTTGCTGATTATATTATTGAAGTTCCTGAAACAGAAGAAATATTTTCATCTATGCTATCTGTAGTCCCGTTGCAATTACTTGCATATCATATTGCTGTAATGCGCGGATGTAATGTTGATCAGCCAAGAAATCTTGCAAAATCAGTTACTGTGGAATAGGAGTAAGCGGTAAAGTTAAAATTTGCACAACATTATTTTTTTTTGCTGATATTTTCACGCAAAGACATTGTTTATTTGGTAATTTGTTTATATTTTCACGCAAAGACACAAAGGAAATAAAAAACGTTATTCAACTGCTGACTGAGGATTGTTTTTGACTGCCGACTTGTTGATTTGAAAGCTTCACCATATCGTCATTGCGAAGGAGGTATCCCGCATTTGCGGGAAAGCAATCTGATGAGTAGAAGTAATTTCACACAAAGGAAAATGTAATTTAAAAATTTTAACTTTATATTTTATAAACTCATCCCTGCCTTCTCTAAAAATAAAGAAGGAGTAAGCGGTAAAGTTAAAATTTTCACTGTTGGTATTAGTTGTTTTTACAGAAATGATTTTTCAAAAATTATTGTTGAAATATGTACGAATGTATCATCTCTCTTTGCTTGCAGAGAGAGACAGGAGAGAGAGTCAAAGGAAGTTGCTATGAAAATAAATGTTCAATTTCAACTTATTATTTTTTAGCGATTCCATAATTTAATTTTTTTGTTTTTTATTATCTCTTTTATGTTTTTCCCGTTTGAGGAGAAAGTTAGAGATAAAAACTCAAATCCTTATACTGAAGGTTTTTATTTGTAGCACTTGCTTGTATAAATTCTAAGTGAGGTAGTCAATATCTGAAAAATCTATGAGGGTAAATAATTGCAAAAGATACGGTTTAGTATAAACTGTTAATCCAAATTCTGTATCTTTGTACGAAATATTTTATACTCTATTCTTTATATTTAAAATTAAAAAAATATGAAAAAATTGTTGAGATTGATGATTCCAAAGTCAATTCGTAATGAAATTAAAAATTATTTTCTTCATCTAATTAATACTAATGGTGCGTTATCACAAATTAATGCTATTGAAGTTAGTAATCAAAATATTAAAAAAAAAATAAATAGCCAGAATGTCCTTTTAAGTAGTCATTTACCCGATATTTTAATTAAAAATGATGAGGTTGAAAATAAATTGAAATCTTTTAAAGAACAGTATAAAATATCAGATAAGTTAAATACTAATATTTCTAAAAATGATGTAATGTTTCATTACTCATTATTCCATCTTGAAAATATGAGTAATAGTTATTATGATTATTTGATGAATGGATTAAATGCTTTTAATCTTGTAAACAAACTAATTGAGCATAAATTCGGAAATATTTCCAATATTAACTCATTCTTAGATTTTGCCTCAGGTTATGGTAGGCTTTGCCGTTTTTTAGTTTTAAAATTAGACCCGAAAAAAGTTTGGGTGTCTGATATTAAAACCAAATCAATTGTATTTCAGCAAAAAGAATTTGGTGTTAATGGAGTAGAATCATCATTTAATCCGAATGATTTTAAACCAAAACAAAAGTTTGATTTTATTTATGTAGGATCACTTTTTACTCATCTTCCTGATGACGTTTTTTATCAATGGTTACAAACACTTTATAATTTACTTACAGATAAAGGAGTTCTTGCATTTACTATTCATGATGTAAGTTTGTTTAACGGTGAAATTCCAGAAGGATTTCTTTATTCTTCAACTAGTGAAGATGCTATGTTTACTGAAATTGATGATAGCCTTAAAGATTCTGAACCTTATGGTGTATGTTATGCATCAGAGCAATATGTTCAGAATCAAATCCTTAAATTAGGACTAAAAAAGCAAAACTATTTGAGATATAAAAAAGCTCTTGCTAATTTACAAGATTTATATGTTGTTACTAAGGAAAGAGATGCATTTGACAACAGCCTTGATTTTACTAATTTTCCTTAATGAGTATCATTTATTTTTGTGCCAACTAATTGATTTGAACAAGCTAATTGCTTAGTTGCAAATGAACTTAGTTTTGTTACAAAATCCTTGTCTAAATAAGATAGTGGTGAATCTATTAAATCCGATACTTTTAATGTTTTGAAATATTCTGCTTCTTTATTTGGCAAGCCATCAATGTAGGCATTTAAAAACCAGCTTAGTAACCAAATTGGCAAGCCCGATTTGGGAACATTAATTTCTGATATTTTGATATTTTTTGAAAACAAATGTTTTAAACCCTCTGATGTCATATTGTAATAATGATTGGGATAAGCATGAAAAGGTTGTAAAAATGGTGCAACAATATATATTTCTCCATTAGGTTTTAAAACTCTTTCTATTTCTTTTACATATTCAATAGGATTGGTTACATGTTCTATTACTGAAAGCGAAAAAACAGCATCAAAAGAAGATGATAAAAACGGTAACTTTTCTCCTATTCCACGTACATCTGTTGTAATGTAATCTTCTATTTCAAAATTAATTACATTGTCATAATAAATATTTCTAAGACCTGCACCGTTGTCAAGTATCAAACCGTCTTTATATTTTTCTATGAAATTTATAGCCTTTTCATCATAAGCATGAGATGAAATATTTTCTTCTAACGAAATGTTGTCATCAATTTCAACAATGTTTTCTCTTTCTTTTAATTTGTGATGTAAAAAGTTATAGTTTTTTATACTACTATCGTACTGAGCATTACAACTTTTACAATAAATGTAATCTTTCGTATAATCCAATTTATTTGAATCACAAAGAGGACATTTTAATATTGACTTAATATTTTCAAGTTTGTTTTGTTTTTTTTCATAAAACTTTATTCTAATATTTTCAAGATTCGGTAATTCTATTTCAAATCGTTTTGCTTTTTTACCAATACTGAACTCAATAAAGTAATTTTTTGACAAAAGAGATTCTGAAAATTTAACATTGGAATAGAAACCTGTTGCAGTTAATTTTGGATACTGCTTTTTTACATCAGGTCTTTCTTGTATCAGTAATGGAATAAGCACTTTACCCTCAGAATTAATAAGGTTTACATTGTTTATTTTATATTTACTTTTATAAGCAATCCAACCTTGTATTGTAAACAAAGGAATTTGTAGAATTTGATTTTTAATGGGTTTATCTAAATGAAAAATAATATTCATAATTTGTTATTTTTGTTTCGAAAATTTAAAAATTTTTTTTCAGAGATAATTATTTTACCTACTAAACATTCAATTGAAAGTCTGTAACATCCTTACTTAAATTCGGGCTGTAACAAGGGTCAAAATCAATATATTTTTGCCATTTTGCTTTGAATATTGCTATTTCAGTATTATGTCTTTTTTCAGATTCTATTGTTGCCTTAGGATGACCTCTTGAAAGTGATTCGTAATGATATAAATTTATATGTGGTAGATAAACATTGTAATATCCTTTGTCTAAAAGCTTAAGACAAAAATCAGTATCATTAAATTCTACCTGCAAATCTTCATCAAAACCACCTACATCATAATAAACGGATTTTTTAACCATTAGGCATGCAGCGGTTAATGCCGAATAATTATTAATTGATTTTATATAATTAAAATAACCATTGTCATCTTTATGTTTTCCAATAAAAGTATGTCCTGCAACATCTCCCAAGCCAATAACTACTCCTGCGTGTTGAATTGTGTCATTTGGGAAAAGCAATTTTGCACCAACAGCTCCAATAGAATCACGTTGAACTTGTTCTACCATAGCTTCTATCCAATCTTTTGTTATCACTTCCGTATCATTATTAAGAAGCAAAATATAATCACCGCTAGCTTTTGACACACCAAAATTCATGAGTTTTGAAAAATTAAATGCATCATTATTATCATAACAATTGAACTTTCCGTTTTGTTGTTTTTTATACTTCTTTGTTAAATCAAAAAATTTCTTTTCAGTACTGTTGTTGTTTATTACAATTATTTCATAATTATCGTAAGTTGATTTTGTAATAATTGAGGAAATACATTTGTTAAGAATATCACTTTTGTTTTTTGAAGGAATAATTATGCTAACTTTCTTTTTATTTTTAATTTTATAACGAATGTTATAAATACCCGGCAAACCTTGAATTAATTTTACGTTTGCTTTTTCTTTTCTTCTTTCTAAAGCATCTTTAATAGCTTTTTCTGCAGCAATAAATGCTTTAGGTTTTGCATCAAATCTTTCTGAAACAGAGTCTCTATGTTTTCTCCAATGATATAATATTCTGGCAATATGTTTTATTTTTTGACTTTTTTCTGTAAATCTTAATAATAAATCATAATCTTGACTTCCTTCAAATCCAATTCGGAAATGACCAATTTTGTCAACAATCTTTTTTCTAAGAACAACAAAATGATTTATATAATTACGAGATAAAAAACTATCAGGACACCAATCCGGTTTAAAATGTGGTTCAGATAAGTTAGAAGAACTGTCAATTTTATCTTCATCAGAATATATCAAGTCAACATTCTTATCTTTATTTATTTCTTTAACTACATGGTATAACGCATCTCTTGTAAGTAAATCGTCATGGTCAAGAAAAGCAATAAATTCACCCGAAGCAAGTTCCATTGCTGAGTTTGAGCATTCTGAGATATTCCCATTCTTTGCTCTGAAAGTAAATTTTATTCTTCTGTCTTTTAATGCAAACTTTTCAATTGTTTTTCTAATCTCAGGGTTTACTGATTTGTCATCAGCAATGCATAGTTCCCAATTTGGATAGATTTGATCAATTACTGATAGAAGTGTTTTTTGAAATAATTCAACGTCAGGATCAAATACGGGTAAAATAATACTTATTGCCGGTTGAAATTTAAAATAACTAATATTCCCTTTAAATTCTTTAAAATCTATTTCCCTTGGTGCATTATTATTTAGCCACAATTTATAAGGATCTTTTTCAGTTGTTTCAGACAAAACATTTCCTATTACAATTGTAACAGGTTTTTCTTCCAGTAAGAGATATAAATTTTTAAAAATTTTTAAAAAGAACTTCCTAATTATTTTTTTGCCTGATGAAGACATCAAAAATCGGATTTTACGAAAAAATTTCATATCCTCTTCACGAACATACCTTGTGGAAAACAGAACATATTTTATTTTAAAATAAATATTTCGAACTTTCCAGAATTTGCTGTTTTCCATTTCAGCAATCCTATCTTCATTATATTTAATTGTTTGCAAAAGTGATTGAATATATTTTTTTAAATATTTTGCATCCTGTTTTAATGACCCAATTTGTTTCTTTAGCTCATTTGTTTTTGTCTTATTTATTGAAAGCTTTTTTTTCATATTCTCATATACAATTCACTCAATTAATCATTTCTCTCAGAATAAATAATACTTTTAGTTTAAGAAGTAGCATTTTAAAAATATCTATTGTTGTATTTATAGTTTCAAATATAGTATTAATTTAAAGGTTATATGTCAAATACTGTGGGTAATCAAATTTGCCACAGACTTCGTCTGTCGAAGACATGCTAAAAGTAAAGACTACGTCTGTCAAAGACAGATTCACAGATTACAAAATTACTCTTTTTGTAATTAATAAATTTTCGCCAAATCCCGATATATCTGAACTAAAGGACATATCTTATTAGAATATTGCATATAAATTAATTTTAATCTGCGAATCTGTGGCTTTAATATTTTTTCATTCACACAAATCAACATAGAACCTAATTAGTGTTTCTTAGAAAACTCTACAAAATTAAAAATGTTTCTTTTTGCGATATTTTTATTTTTCTCAAATCACTGATGCAAAGGCATCAGTTCATTTCCAAAAAGTAAAAATCTCATCAAAAATAATTCATTTTATAAAAATAGATAGTTTTCTAAGAGGCACTAATTAAATTGTGCATTATAAAATTCCCCAACTTCTTGTACTGTTCCGTCAAATACAATTTTGCCATTTTCAATACATACTGCTCTTGTACAAACTTTGGCTATTTCGCTATGGAAATGAGAAACAAAAATTATTGTGCTACCCGAATTTCTAATTTCATTAATTCGTGCATAACATTTATTTTGAAAACCAATATCACCAACCGTAAGTACCTCATCAATAAATAAAATTTCGGGGTCGGTAGCTACTGCTATCGAAAAAGCAAGTCTTGCCATCATTCCTGTTGAATAACGTTTTACCTGCATTGAAATATCTTTTTTTGATAACTCTGAAAAGTCAATAATCTTGTTTATTGATGATTGAATTTCTTTTCTTGATAATCCAAGTATTGTTCCTCCCAACCAAATATTTTCAGCACCTGTCATTTCTGCTTCCAAACCAACACCAAGTGCCAGCATTGGTGCAATCCTACCTTTTACTTTTACGCTTCCTTTTTCGGCTTTAATAATTCCAGCAAGTACTCTTAATAAAGTGCTTTTACCGGAGCCGTTTCTACCCATTAATCCAACACATTCTCCTTTTTGAATTTCGATGTTAACTCCTTTTAAAACCTGTTTTTTTTCAAACATTTTGTGTCTTCCAAAAGATAGCAAATATTCTTTAATACTATTTATTCCCTGTGGTTGAATTAAGTAACTAAATTCTAAATCCTTTGCTTCAATTATAATATTTTGTTTTGATTCTGTCAAAAATGTTGTTTTTAATAATTTGATATAAAACCTTTTTCTAATTTTTTAAAAATAATAATCCCTGTACCGAGAAAGCTAATCGTTAATAATAAACTAGTAATAACATAATAAGTAGAAGGTGCTGTATTTAAATATAGTACGTCTCTTATGTTTTCAAAATAATGAAATAATGGATTAAGTTTTAATATCCATCTTGTTTCTTCGGGAAGCATTTTTACAGAATATGCAATAGGTGTAAAATAGAAAAAAGCAGGAAGTAACGAATTCCAGAACATTCCAATATCACGAAAAAAGACATTTAATGAACACATTATCAGCGAAAAGCCAAATGTAAATAAAGCAAGGTTAAGCAATACCGGAAAAATCCAAAGTGTATTAAAACTTACTTTAAAACCAAAAAAATACATTAAAATTATAAAGGGAATAAACGAAAGTAATAAGTTAATAAGTGAAGCAACCAATGAGGAAATAGGGAAAATTATAGGTGGAATATTTACTGATTTTAAAATCCCTGCACTTTCAAGTACCGAACCAATAATTTGAATTGTTGTACTTGAAAAAAAAATCCAGAATATTAATCCTGTTAAAGCATACAAGGGATAATTTTCAATATCTGAAAAAACATTACTAAAAACAGTAACAAAAATCATTAGAAAAATAAGAGGACTAAGTAAACTCCAAAAAAATCCCAAAATAGAATTTTTATACCTGACTTTAACATTTTTATATGCCAGTGTCAGAATAAGATTTATATAACTTTTTGAATAATTTTGTTGCGTTTCTGAGAGCATTAATTCATTAATGAGTTTAAATAACAAATTTAAAAAGAACAAATTTAACGACTATTTTCTTTTTAAGAAAATTTATGTTTCAGAAAAATGATAACTTTTGTACATTATTTGAAGAAAACATTGGCTTAATAAATGAATTCCTAATTTGCCAATTATTACCTTACAAGCGTTATTATGCTACTTTTTCTTATTTATTTTCCCATTATTCCTTTTGTAAAAATTTGATAGTAACTCAAGTTTCGCATTTGAATATAGAGAATTGACATTCGGAAACTTATTAAATTTCGAGCTGTGATAACATAAAGAAAATCAATAGTATAATAATTCCATAATGAATTGTTTCATACTTTGTGATTCTTAGTGTCTTAGA
>JAYEOP010000471.1 GCA_034723125.1 Bacteroidota bacterium
TTTGGGACAAACATAAAAACACAGAATTGAATAGTCGTCAACGTTTAATGCTTAATAAACTTTTTGATGGTTTTGACGGTAAGCTTAAATCATCAAAATGGGCAAAGATTACAAAGTGCTCGTCAGACACAGCTTTGCGTGACATTAAAGATTTAATCGAGAAAGGTGTTTTGAAACAAGAAGAATCAGGTGGGCGAAGCACAAATTACGAATTGAATGAGTTTTAAAACACTGGCTCTAATTGAGTAGGCGGCTGATCCGTACGGACAAGTATTCCTTCGTTAAAACTACGGCTAACAAAGTGTATCTCTCACAATTTATTCCGCACCTTTTGGTCGGGACCACCAAGCCCTTCAACTTCGTTCAAGATAAACCAATCGGGTCTTACCGAAGGTATTCGGCACAGGCTGTACTTGGCGGTTCATTATATAAAAGAAAAAATTAATTGTGTTTTTGGATTAACATCTTTTTTGACCATAGAAAAGTTGAGTAAAGGAAACATATCCTTATATTTGACAAAAATTTAATCGGTGGTTAGGGTTATTAGACAGACTGCCGTTGTGCAATATTGAAAAAAAACCACCAATATTTCCCTATGTGAAACTTTGTTTATATCTTTGCCATTAGATATGAAAATACATTTAATTAAAAAGCAGACAATTGAAGATTATATCAAGAATAATGCGAGAAGTAAAGCATCTTTTGAAATATGGTTTTCAATTTTAAAGCGTGCAGACTGGAAAGAACCAAATGAAATTATATCGACATTTAATAATGCAGATATATTAGGAAAAAGTTCAGACCGAGTGATATTTAATATAGGTGGTAACAACTACCGAATGATTTGTCGGTATCATTTTGGGACTAATCAAGTTCATTTGTTTGTAAAGTGGATTGGAACACATGCAGAATACACAAAACTATGCAATGAACAGAAACAGTATGAAATAAGTTCTTTTTAAATAACAAGAAAGGGTAGAAAATGGAAATATTAAAATATTCAATAGTAAAAACCAAGGAACAATATAATGAGTATTGCAAAATCCTTGAAAATTTAGTTTGTTTGGAAAACCAAAACATGCAAGATGAAGTAGAATTATTGACTTTACTAATTGAAAAATGGGATAATGAACATAATTCATTAATGGATTTAAACCCAATTGAATTACTCAGATCACTAATGACTGAGAATAATATGAAATCAAAAGAGTTAGTTGAAATACTTGGATTGTCAAAAGGAACAGTATCCAAAATATTAAACTATAAATAATATGATACTTCTATTTTTTTATTTATTTCTTGCCTTATTTGTTTCATTTCTGTGTTCTATAATGGAATCTGTTTTACTTTCAACCCCGGTATCTTTCTTGAATGTGAAAGAAGAAAGCGGACATAAATCAGCAAAAATATTTATAAAACTTAAAAACAACATAGAAAGGCCATTCTCGGCAATTCTTTCTTTGAATACAATTGCCCATACTATTGGAGCAGCTGGGGTTGGAGTACAGGCAACAAGGATATTTGGTGAATATTATTTTGGAATTGTTACAGCTATCCTTACACTTTTGATACTGGTTTTCTCTGAAATAATTCCTAAAACGATAGGGGCAAGATATTGGAGAAGAATGGCATTGGTTTCCGGAATAATTATCAATATTATGGTAATCATTACCTTTCCATTAGTAGTAATGACAGGTTATTTAACAAATTTGTTTTCCAAAAACAAAAATGAACT
Organism: Bacteroidota bacterium; assembly: GCA_034723125.1. Classification (NCBI taxonomy): domain Bacteria; kingdom Pseudomonadati; phylum Bacteroidota; species Bacteroidota bacterium. The sequence goes on from JAYEOP010000471.1 coordinate 1,736, forward strand.
AACTTCTAGTAGAGAAGAAATATCCGCAATGGCAAACATCGGAACAGCAGAAGGAATTTTTGATGAAAAAGAAAATAAAATCATTCAAAATATAATTCGGCTCAGAAATGTTAAGGTTTCGGAAATAATGACACCAAGGGTAGTTGTTGCAATTGCAGATGAAAATATGTTATTAGAAGAATTTCTTATAAAAAAGGAATTCCTGCATTATTCACGTATTCCTGTCTATTCAGAA
>JAYEOP010000472.1 GCA_034723125.1 Bacteroidota bacterium
GGGTTGTTGCTGTAGGGATTGTTTATTTGTTTATTTGGTGATTTGTTTATTTGGAATTTGACTGCGAACTGCTGACTGGAGACTGCCGACTGCGGACTGGTAATTTGTTTATCCGTAACACATAACTTTTAGTTTTTAGTTTTCAACTCTAAGTACTTTAGGCACTCTAGGCACTTTAAGTACTTCTTTTTGTTTATTCGTAACACATACCTTTTACCTTTTAGTTTTTACCTTTTAGTTTTAACTCACCTCAAAATAATAACACTCCCCTTCAAACTCTCCCTTTTCCCCATAGTTCCTTTGGCGTAAATTTGATAATAATATGCTCCAACCGGACAGACTTTTCCTTTGTATTTTCCATCCCATGAATTGTGAATATCGTTGCTTTCAAATACTTGTTCTCCCCAGCGATTGTAAATTTTTATGTTGTATTCGATTATGAATGTGCCTTTTATTTGGAAGCTATCGTTTACTTCATCTTCGTTTGGTGTGAATGTGTTTGGTGCGTAAATGTGAAATTCTGTTGGAATGCAAACTTCGTTTGAAACGGAATTTACCGAATCTCCTTTTCTTTTTGCCAAAATTCTGTAGCAGTAAAATTCTTGGTTTATTTTTGTAAAACTGTCTGTGAATGTGTAATTTCCTTGTAAAGACAATTCATGAATTGTCTCTACGAGGGTAAATTGATTTTTTGATTTATCAAAAACCTGTAATTCGTAATTTTTAACTCCTTGATTCCATTGCTCGTAAGCAGTCCATTTAAGTTTTGGGTAAATGCTTTTTGCTTCTGTTGTAAGGAGAATGCTTTTACCATAATTTGTGTAATCACTTTTGTAATCGCAACTGTCAATTACAAACATTCTGTAAAAATAGGATTGTTCATCAACTCTGTTGTTAAAATCAAGGAAATCAAATGTTTGATTGTCGCTTGTGCTTAGCTCGTACCAACTAATTCCGTTTTCTGATTTTTCGAGAATATAGATTTTTGGAATTCCCTTTGTTGCTTCTGTCCATTCGATTAGGATGTTTTCATCATCCTCAACTGTTGCCCTAATTATTTCGTTTGCTTTTACGTGTTGTTCTATAAAAAAATATTTTGTTGAATCTGTTGAGCAACCAAAATCACTTGTTGATGTGAGTGTTACGGCTTTTTTACCAGTATCGTTGTAAATGTAATTTGGGTTTTGCAAATGTGAATAATTGCTATCTTCAAATTCCCAAAACCAGCGTTGCACCTTTCCCGAATCAATAAAAGATTTATCGTAAAAAAACATTGTATCTTCAAGGCAGTTGTTGAGGTAAATGTAAGCGGCAAGGGGCATTGGATGGACGTAAACATTCTTTAAAATTGAATCTTTACAGTTTTGGTTGCTTGTAGAAATTATTTTTATCGGATATTTTCCCCAATCGTAAAATGAAAAATTATTTATTGCAGGATTTGTTGATGTTAGACTGTCATCAACAAACCATTGGCGAGTTAAAGTTCCAGAGCTGATTTTTGATTGGTCAACAAAGATAAAGTTGTTTGAATCAAGGCATTGTGTTGAATCATTTATTGAGAAATCTGCTGTTGGGCTTGGATTTACTGTAACTGTTTTTGTGATTGAATCGGGGCAGTTGTAGGAATTTATTCCTTTGAGTTTTACATTAAAAATTCCTGAACTTTGGTATTTGTGATTTGTGTTTGAATCTGTTGAAAACGAACCGTTACCAAAGTCCCAGTAATAATTCAACCTAACAGCATTTGACCAAGCTGTTAGGTTTATGAATTTAAAATTATTTTCGTTAAAGCACTGAACAGAATCAGTAACAGAGAAATCTGCTTTTGGTGAAGGATTGACGATTACGCTTTTTGTAATTGAGTCTTTGCAACCAATAGTTGAAGTAGCAACAAGCTTAACATCAAAAGTATCAAAGCTTGAATATTTCAATTGTTCGTTGGAATCCGTTGAAGTTGTTCCGTTGC
>JAYEOP010000473.1 GCA_034723125.1 Bacteroidota bacterium
TTTCTCTCATAAGTAAATTATTTTATTGTAGGTGTATTTTTCTTTTTTAATAATGCACAACGGTTTGGCTATGCGTAGTGCGGGATTCCGAAGCACTTCACTTTAATTTTACTACTAAATTTTATTATTTGCATAATCTTTCAATTTACGATGAACCCCGCATTACGTATGAGCCTTTGTTACAAGCTGTGCTTAATTCAATATCTCTTTTAATTTCATCATTAATATTTCTTTTCTCTTTTCAACATATTCTTCAAAATTGTCTAATTCTAAGCCAACAATGGGAATTAAATGTCTTTTCAAAAAATCATTCTTGTCTTTGTTTTTTGTTTGCTCTTCTATCCAATCTTTCAAAACCTTAGCATTCTTGGACATATTTTCGTTAGCATCCAACATTTGAAGATTATGAATTGAATTATATGTCAACCACCCATATTTTTCCTTTAAATTATCTGGCAATTCGCTATAACTTGCTGCTGGATGAATATGGTCTTTATGAAAATCATTGTTTTTATAATCCAAATCAGGGAACAAAAGTGATAATATAGAAAATGCATATTTATTATCCTTTTGAGTAAATAATATTTCTTCAATAAACTCTTCTCCAACACTTGTATCCTTGCGGATATAATTAAAAATTGAATCTATTGGAAAAGTTATTATCTTTGCTTTAATTTTCGTTTCAATCACATTGTCAGTAAATGCTTTTCTAATTTGGGATAAGACTGAATCTGATGTGCCACCAAATATTTTTTTTATTAGGACAATATGAAGCCATTTTTTTATAGCTTCTCTATCTTCTTTAAATTCAGTTTTAGTTGAGAAATTTTTGTAAATATTTTTGTGATATAAATAATATATTACTGGAATTATTGCATTTTTTGAAGTAAGTGTAAAATCAGTAAATCCAAAAGACTTTAACAAGTCAAAAGTTGATAAGATTGAATCTCTTATTTTCTCCCATTCAGTTTCAAAATCTTTTGCGTTTTCTTTTGAAAAGTTTGTAACTCTAAACTTTATGTCTTTACTGTATAGATATAAAAATGATTTAAGAATCAAATCCTTTGAAATAGAATACCCTTTGTCTCTGATACTATCAACGAGATTATGAATTTCCTTTCTTGCATCCTTTTTTGTCCAGTTAGCAACGGCAATTGACATAAGTAAATCAGAAAAATTTAAAGGCTCGCCACCGCTATTTATTCGGATAAAAATATTAAGTGCTTTATCTAAGCTTTGGTCTTTTTCGAGAAAATAGTTTATGATTGGTTTCTCCAAAATAGTTCTTCTTAATTGTCTTATAGCTCTACGAGAAAAACTATTTTCAAAATCTTCTACAAAATTATCGAATGATTCTTCATCTTCATAGTTTAAAATCGCTCCGACCTTGAACCAATTCCAATCATTTTCATGGTAAATTTCTTTTTCTTCTGAATCAGATTTCTGAATAAACCTAAACTCATAAATTCTACCATCTTCTTCGTCTTTGAGTTCTCTTGAAACATTAAGGTATAAATGTCGTGTAGGAATTTTTCTCTCAGTATTCTCCCATTTTAAATTTTTAACACTGTAACCATAACTACCTTTTAATCCGAGATAAAGAGATGTTAATCTTTGTTGTCCATCTAAAACCGCTTCAAATGAATTTATTCCATTGGTGGAAATTTCTAAATTATGAGTTTGATACTTTTCCCTATATTCACTTATAAATTTGTAAAATCTGTAACCGTTCCCTGTTTCTTCTTCAACATTCCAAAACAAAAAAGAACTGATAGGGTAATTTCTCATTATGGAATCAAAAAGCCATTCAATTTTTGAGTGTGACCAAATAAACTCTCTTTGGATAGCTGGAAGCAGAAATTGGTTAGAGTCAATTTTTTTTATAGCATCTGAAATGGTTATTGGAGTTTGAAATGACATATTTTTCTTTTTTTTAAATTTTATTATTATTGGGTTGATATTCTGTTTTTTTGCATTGCTTGTAACGAGTGAATATAATGACCACTCATTATATTTCCATTATATATTTTGTTGAAAAATTCCATAATTCAATATTATCCAATGGCTTATAAATTTTGTATTTCTAATATTTTCATGCCCTAATAAATTTGAATATATCACAAAATACATTTGCAAATATAATATAATTTTCACTATACAACAAAACAATACATTTTTTTACTTTTACTTAACTTTTAATATCCAATTATACTTAAGGGGGCTTCTGTAAATTCCTTCGCATCAAGATTGTCAGTTTTTTTATAGACAATGAAAAAATTTAAAGCACTTTCAGGATAATACAATCAATTTTGAAGAAGTATATAAAAAAGCCTTTCGCTTAGGCAGTAGCTTTAGGAACAAAGGCAATAAACAATCTGACTACGGTAAAATTTTTCTCAATAAATATTTATAAATTGCAACTTTTTAAAAACTAGTAGTGCATTCTTTAATTAGCTTTACATGAAATTTATTATAGATTTTTTCTTTAGACAAGGCAAAATTTTTTAGCATAGCCATCCGCGTGTCGCTGAAGCTTTAGCGGAGGCACAAGCTACGGTAAATAATTTTAACGCAGTATAAAGGAAAAAGATAAATAAATTTGTAATGATAATTAGAGAACGCACTACTATAATAATTTATTAAAACAAAAGAAAGAGTTAATGGGAAAATTAAAAACAGTATATAAAAAGTTTCCACGCACATTTTGGGTTGCCAATTCAATGGAGCTTTTTGAACGCTGGTCTTATTACGGAATATTTGCTGTTTTAGCATTATATCTTACAAACTCAAGAGATACAGGTGCTCTTGGTTTTACACAAATTCAAAAAGGTACTTTAATGGGTACTTTTGGTGCCTTAGTATATTTTTTGCCTATAATTACCGGCTCTATTGCTGATAAACTCGGCTACAAAAAAGTATTACTCCTAGCTTATGGAATTTTAATTAGCGGTTATCTTTTAATTGGTAGCGTAGATTCTTATCTCATGGTATTTATTGTACTTATTTATACTGCAATAGGTTCTGCATTGTTCAAACCAATTGTTTCGGCAACTATTGCAAAAACAACAGACAAAGAAACATCTTCCATTGGCTTCGGAATTTTTTACATGATAGTAAATATTGGTGCATTTATTGGTCCTGTGGTTGCTTCAAAATCAAGACAATTGGATTGGAATTATGTTTTTATTGTTTCCGCTATTGTAATTGGAATAAATGTTATTTTATTATTATTTTTCTTTAAAGAACCTGATAGAGAAAAATCTGAAGAACGATTTATTAAATCTCTAAAAAAGATATTCCTCAACATTTATATTGTTCTAAAGGATTGGAAATTTGCATTATTTCTTATTATCATTATTGGTTTTTGGACAATGTATTTTCAGTTATTTTATACTTTACCAAATTTTATTGATCAATGGGTTAATACCAGAGAAATTTATAATGTATTAGCTAAAATTTCACAACCCTTAGCTGAAGCAATTGGAACTAAAGAAGGAACTATTGCTCCAGAAATGCTAATAAATATTGATGCTTTTTATATTATCATTTTTCAAATATTAATTTCTACATTGGTAATGAAATTCAAACCTATAAATTCAATGATAAGTGGAATTTTTATTTCAGCAATTGGTGTTGGGTTATGGTTTGTTACCGATAATGGATTTTATTTATTTTTATCTATGCTTGTTTTTTCAATTGGAGAAATGTCAAGTTCACCAAAAATAACAGAATATCTTGGCAGGATTGCTCCAAAAGACAAAGTTGCTCTTTACATGGGAACATCATTTTTGCCAATGGCAGGAGGAAACTTTTTTGCAGGATTATTATCAGGAAGAACCTACGGTGCAATATCGGATAAAATGAATTTGTTGAAAAAAGAAATAGCAACAAGAGAATTAAATATTCCTGAAATATCAGAGAATTTTACAAAAAACGACTACTGGAATCAAGCAAAAGAATTATTGAACATGACCGATGCATCTTTAACGCAATACTTATGGGTTCAATATAATCCGTCAAGAATTTGGATAATTTTTACACTCATCGGTGCATCAACTGCTGTTGGTTTGTTAATTTATGACAGGTTTTTGATGAAGAAATAAAGTATTCAGTCCTCAGTAAGCAGTCCGCAGTAAGCAGTCCGCAGTAAGCAGTCCGCAGTCTTCAGTCCGCAGTCTTCAGTCCGCAGTAAGCAGTCTTCAGTAAGCAGTCTTCAGTCCGCAGTCTTCAGTCCGCAGTAAGCAGTCCACAGTAAGCAGTCCGCAGTCCGTATTCCTGTTTTTTTTAACTTTCGAAGCGAAGCAAGTCCGTAGGATTAGCTTTTAGTTTTTAACTCTAAGCATTTCTTACTTATCCAGCGAGCCAAAAACTTTCTTAAGTATTGCCGTTGTTCTTTTAATTGGATTTTCTCTAATTTCTTTTTCTTCAACTGCTAATTGTATGAACAAAGCATTAAGAGTTTTTTGAGTAACGTATTGTGCTAAATCTGTTTCAACTTTTTTTGTAAATGGAATTTTGTTATAGGCAGATGTTACATTATTCCAATATTTTGTTACCGAAATTTCATCCAGTGTATTCTGTACTTGTGGTTTGAATACAGCTATTAAATTATTTGATGTTTGTTTTTTAAAATATTCAGTTGCTGCATTATCGGGTCCTGTAAGAATATTTTTTGCATCCGCAAAAGACATATTTTTTACTGCACTTACAAAAATTGGTTTTGCTTTTACCACAGCTTTTTCCGCAGCACGATTCATTTGTAATTCAAAATCATCAACAACTTTATCTAAACCAATGCTTCTTAATTTTTCCTCAACATACACAACTTCCTTAGGAAAGGGAATTCTGAATTTTGGGTTTTTATTAAAAGCATCTTCTTTATTCAGTAAAGAAACTGCATTTCCTGTTCCAACAGCAAGAGCATCTTTTAATCCTTTAATAATTTCGGTATTAGTAAGACCTTGCTCTTCTTGAATCACACCTTCAAAATCCTCAAGGTTTAAATTAGCAAGTATATCACAGGAAGTAATAAAGAAAAGAGAAATAACAGCGATAATTCCAAACTTTTTCATAATATATTATTTAATTACTACAAATTTAACAACGTCAAAAATACAAAAACAAAATAAAGTATCTGAAATTATTTTCTTTAAAATTACAGGTTCTCAAAAATAAAATTAGTCATTTTCTTCGTAGTAATACGAATAGTCAATTCCTTTCATAAACATTTCGCGGTCGTTGATTTTAGTTGTGAGTGCATTTTCCAAAAGTGTTTTCAGAACAGCACTTTTTGTTGGACTCAACATCATTGAGTTCATATAATCTTGTTTGCTTATTTTACTCCAGTCTAAGCATTTTTTTAGTCGTTTTTTCAATATCAAATCCAGCCATATCCTAGCACTTCTACCATTACCCTCCATAAAAGGGTGAGCGATATTCATTTCCACATATTTATCGACAATTTCCTCAAATGTTGTTTCTGGCATTGCTTCTATTTGCTTTAATGTGTCGCCTAAAAAGCGTGATACAGCAAATTGAAAACCGCCTTTTGAAATGTTTTTTTGTCTAATTTGCCCCGCAAAATCATACAAGCCGCCAAATAAATAAGCATGTATTTGTTGCAAGCCATTGGTTGTGCCAACTTCAATACTGTTGATAAACGAACTTTCAAACAAAGCATAAGCCTTTGTTTTGCTTTTTCCGTCTATGCTTGTATCACTGTAAGTAAACCATTCAATAAATCGGTTTGCTTTTTTGCCAGGAAACTCTTTCCCCAATACAATAATGCCGTTGTAATCCAATATGTCAGTTAAATATCTTTTGCCATCACTTGCTAAAAGTTTCAGTTGGGTAGTGGCACTAACCAACTCATTATTTTCTTTTTTCAATTTGGCTTTAAGGTACTTCCAATAGTTGCGAGTTTTTGTATAGTCACTTTGGTCGGTTAGCACAGCAACAATATCCAATACGCTAAACCACCACTTGGCGTTTTCTTCGTCCCAAACAGCACGCACTTCGCGGTCGTCAAAAAAACGTATGGATATTTTTACCTTACTCATATTTTTATTTTCAAAGTTAGCTTGTAATTTTGATACATTTTTTTTTAATTATTTCTTGGCAAAGTTACAAATAAAAATCAACAAAAATGAATTATTTAAAATATAAAAAAAGTATCAAAAAAAATGAAATGTTGCCAAAAACCAATCACTAATTTTTAAATTACCCGAAAAAATTTAACTTTACTCAAAGTTCATCATTTATTAAAATTACATATAATACTAAACCGTCATCAAATTATACTTCGGCTGGTCATAATTTGAACTTTGGAGCTATGTTTAACACACAGATTATAAATTGTTTAACGATATAGCAAAACACAGTTTATGACCGCTCAGCATATAATTAAGAAGAAACTGGTATTATGCCGATGGATTAGCATGTTAAGAAAATTTATTTTCTTTTACATGATAACCTTTCGGTATAAACACTGTGTAACTTTTGGTTTCGCCCGCCTGTCGAGCCTTGGCAGGCAGGCTCAACGGTTCGAATATACGTAGTGCGGGTTTGCGTAGCACTTCACTTTCATTTTACTACTTAATTTCTTTACTTGCATAATCTTTCAATTTACGATGAACCCCACATTACGTATAGCCTTTGTTATGGGCAAACGAATTAAGACAACTGCATAGCTTTAGGCAACATTAACAAGAATGGAATACATCTATTCCAATAAAGAACATAGTAATTATACCCAAGAGCAATATTTTGATAATAATCAGGGCGATTATCCCAATAATATTTTTCTGAATTAATTGACCATGCAGACATCCCAAGTTTTGAAACTAAAAACCATTTTTCTAATAATCTTGCAGACCTACCATTACCATCACTAAAAGGGTGTATTTTGGCTAACCAAATATGAATCATTGAAGCAAAATAAAAAATTTCTTTATGGCTCAAATCTCTTTTTAATAATTCATCAATATCATCGAAAAGTTTAGCAAATTCTTCTTTTAGAAATTGAGGTTCAACTGCTAAATATACAGGTTTTAGTGTTTTTGAATCTCTTACTCCTACTTGTTCTTTTCTTAAAACCCCTCTTTCTTTTACTGGCAGGAGTATTTTTGATAAAATGGCATGGGTTTTTAAAAAATTTGTTCGATTCAATTTATTTTCAGAAGCAAATTTATATGCTTCCATTAGTATTTCAATTTCTTGAACTTCTCTTTTCTTTGGAGAAGTTTTTTTGCCTCGATTTCTGAAAAAACTATTAGCATCAAGTGTATTACCCTCAATTTTTGACGAATACAAAGACGATGAAATTATGTAATATTCAAAATCTTCAAGAGTAAATTGTTTTTTTGTTTTTAATTTGTTGAATATTTCAAACCAATCAACTTTTACTTTATTAGAGTATTGCTCCATATATTCAGTCGAAATAATTTTTAAATGTTTTCCCATAATAATCAATTTAAAGTTTGTAGCATTACACTTTTAATAAAGCCTTTTTGGCAACTTTTTCAGCTTCATTTTTTGTTGTAAAAATACCAATAATTTCTTTACCCGACAAACCACCTTTGAATTGCAATTCCATTATTTTCATATCTGCATGGAACAGAATATCAACTAACTGTGAATTTTTGTTTGGTAACAACCCAAAATTTATTAACTTTGCTCATAAAAAATGATATTTAGTGCCTCTTAGAAAACTATCTATTTTTATAAAATGAATTATTTTTGATGAGATTTTTACTTTTTGGAAATGAACTGATGCCTTTGCATCAGTAAGTTGAGAAAAATAAAAATATCGCAAAAAGAAACATTATTAGTTTTGTAGAGTTTTCTAAGAGGCACTATTTAAGAACGTCAGCCCATAACACTTGCACTAAACTTTAGTAGCGTTAAAAAGGGCAATTTACTTACAATTTACCAATTAGCCAAATCTTTGATTTTGCGTTTTACCTTTTTTTCTTAAAAACGTCAAATCGAAGATTTGGCGGTGCTAATTATTAGCACAAAGACCTCGCAAACCCACGAAATAGCTATTAAGTTTAGTGTTTGTTGTGTGGACGTACATTTACTAATCATTCCCTAATTCAGATTTTCGTTTTTCTAATAGTTTGATTTGTTTTCTATATTTTCTTAGTTGCTTATTTATAATTTCTAATTCTGTTTTTCGTTTTTGTTTTTTGAAATAAGAATCGCCATATTTATCTTTTACTAAACTTTCCACTTCGCTCCTGATTAGCTTGTAATAAGGATTTCCATGCGCATAATTAAGTCTGTATTGCAATTTTCCAGCTTTTATTCTATCAATAATTTCAACTTCTGTTGTACCATATTCTTTGACTGCATTGTTAAGACTTAACGTAGCCCCTTTCTCGCTCCATATATTTGAATTCTTAAAGTTCATTTTTCTTATTTTAAAATTGTTTTAATTCCATTACCAACAAAAATTGAGACACTATTCAAAATTTTCGTCCATCCAACTATTAATTTGTTTTTTTACATCTTCTTCTTTCTCTTGAATTGCTTTTTTCTCATTTTCAGTTAGTTTAATTTCTGTTCTTTTATACTTAATTTTTAGTTTTATTGATTTTGATGAAAACAACTGTATATTTCAAATTGATTTTAAAATCCTCCTCTTCATTATTTGCCTCTGTCAGAGTCTCTTTTCCCTTTTCTACAATCTTTTATTGTATGCCACACAACGACAGCCTGTCTAATAACCCTAACCACCAATTAAATTTTTGTCAAATATAA
>JAYEOP010000474.1 GCA_034723125.1 Bacteroidota bacterium
TTTCTTTTTTGCTTGTATTTCTTTATAAAATCTTTCCATAGCTATTGCTATGCAAAGATTTTATGCATCATTCAAACAAAAAATAATTCAAATTCTAAATGATACATTTGAACGCAACTTGGTATTAGATAAAATATTCTTTTTCTTATTATTTTGATTAGTTCAACTTTCCTTCAACAAAATACATATTCATCACTCCTTTACCTTTAACTTCTAGTGGGTCTCTTTTAACAGTTTTATATTTCTCTTTAACAATGTTATAAGTAACTTCAGAAACATTAATTTTCATTGGTTCAGAATTAGACTCCATTCTTGATGAAGTATTTATTGTGTCACCAAAAACATCATAAATATATTTTCTTACTCCAACAACTCCACCAACAACTTTACCTGAATGGATACCGATTCTAATCCTCCATGTTAAATCAGCAGCATTATTTCTATCATTTAAATAATTTTGAATTTCCAAAGAAGCATTAATCATATTTTCGGCATGATTAGAATTAGGCTCTGGCATTCCACAAACAGCTAAATATGCATCGCCAATAGTTTTAATTCTTTCACACTCATGTTTAATCATTATATCATCAAAAGCAGTAAATATATCGTTCAATTCTTCAATCAGCAATTTAGGCTCAAGCTGTGATGACATATTTGTAAACCCTACAACATCAGAGAAATACACTGTTACATTCTCGAAACTTTCAGGTTCTGTTTTTCCATATAATTTTAAATCACTTACCACTTTGGAAGGCAAAGTATTTAATAACAATTCTTCAGATTTTGCCTTTTCAGCTTCAATTATTTTATTATCTCGTTTTTTACGTTGTAAACTTTTAAATACTACTACAACTAATCCTAGTACTAAAACTAAACCTATTATAAAAAATATTAGTGCTGCTTTTTGTCTTCTATTTTCAGCAACTTTTTTTGCTATTTCTGATTTCTGCAATACTATTTGTGCTTCTTTTTTCTCTGTTTGATATTTTGTTTGTAACTCATTTATTGTTTCAGCAATACTTTCATTAAGAACAGAATCTTTTAATTGGCTGTACATTTCATGGTTATCTAATGCTTTCTCATACATTCCTATCTTTTTATAAACTTTTGAAAAAAGTTCATAATTTGTACTCATTACTGCTTTACTCTTTATTTGATGTGCAATTATTTTACTCTCCTCAAGTAACTTTAAGGCTTCATCATAATTACCCATAAACATATAAATTTTACCCATATAGTTTAAGTTTAAAGCAGTTTCCTTTTTATTATTAATCTCTCTATTAATCTTTAATGCTCTTTTATAATATGAAAGGCTTTTGATATATTCTTTTTTTTCTACACTATAAACTGCACCTATTGACTGAAGTGATTGTGCAATTCCTAATTTATCATTAATTTCCGTCCTTACTTCCAATGATTTATCATAATATACAATTGCTGTATCAAATTCTTTTATTAAAGTATAAACATTACCCAAATTGTTTAATGCATCTGCTATTCCGCTCTTGTTATTTATTTTTTTTTCAATTTGTAATGCATGTGCATAATTCTCAATAGCATTTTCATAATCTTCCATAGTTTCATATATCAAACCAATTGCATTAAGGCAACTTGATACACCAATCTGAAAATCAATTTCGTTAAATATTTTAATTGCTTTTTGAACGTATCCAATAGCTACATCTTTTCTGTCACTATAAAAATAATTATTCCCAAGATTTAAAAGAAGTATTCCCTCTCCCCTTTTATCTCCAATTTCATGCTTTAATTTCAATGATTCTTTTGATATTTCAATAGCCTTATCATAAATTCCCCAATGCTGATAAATTTCAGCCATATTACTCAAAGCTTTTGACAATCCTTTCTTATCATCTATTTCCCTTTTTAAATTAGCTGATTTTTTATATGCAGCAAGTGATTCCGAATATTTACTTTGTTGTTCTAGTAAAATGCCTTTTATATTATATGCTTGTCCTTCTTCCGCTTTTAGCTCGTATTTTTCTGAAATAGAAATTGCTTTATTTACAAATTTCGTTGATGTTTCAATATCATTCATTGCAGAATACACCATTGCAAGATTATTTAATGCTTTTGCTTCTTGCTTATAATCCTTTATTCCACGAGAAAGTACTAAAGCTTCATTTGCGTATTTTATACAATTTTCAGCAGATCTTGCATAAAAACATTCTTTGGATAAAACATTTAAAGCCTCTGCTTTGTCTTTACCATCATCCAAAGATTTTGTTACATCAATAAGGCTATCAATAATCGACTGCGAAAAGCTAAAAGAAAAGATAGAAAATAAAAACAGTGTATATATAATTCTTCGCATATTATTTAAACAAATTACTTAATCAATTTTCATTTTACAATATAAATATAAAAAACAAATTTAATAAAATATTTTTAATGATTAAGAAATAAATTTGTTTTTTATTAAATAATTTTCACGAAGCATCCAACCGGCTGTAATACTAATTAACAATATAATACAGCAATTTAATTAATATTACTACTAAGATAAATTAATGATTTATTTACTTCAAACACTTTCATAAGAATAATCATTAATGGATTTTCAATATTTTTTTTTATATTCAGCAATCAGCATTGTCTTTGATAGAATATTTTCCCAATTATGGAAAATCATTTTTTTTCAATAAAATTTAAATCAATTGAAAAATAATATGTTAACATTTAAATATTTTTTTTGTACATTTGTTGTAACTTCTTTAAAGGTTAAAATGGTTGATTTCTTTTTTTTTAATTTTCTAAATGTTATTTCAATAAATATTAATATGAAATAATTATTTAGTTTTAAATGCATTTTGAAAATTGTAAAAAAGTACAACATTGCATATATTATTGAGAAACATTAACTAAAATATTAATGTCATGAAAAAAATTTACACACTCTTATTTATCCTTTCTCTTACATTTTTTGGATTTTCATCTTATTCATCATCAATCAATGCAAGCGGAACAATTAGTAGCAACACAACATGGAATACTGATACTGTATTTGTTACAGGAAGTATTACGATTAGTAATGGGATAACTTTAACTATCAGTGAAGGAACCTATATTCAATTTCAAGGACACTATAAGTTAGATGTAAAAGGTAGAATCCTTGCAGTTGGAACTGCTTCAAATAAAATTGTATTTACAGCATCAAATACAACTACAGGATGGCACGGTATCCGATTTGATGGTACATCATCAACAAACGATACTTCCAAAATTGAATATTGCATTATACAAAATGGTTATGCTACCGGAACAAATTATTACGATAAAGTAGGTGGTGGAATATTCGTTTATTATTTTTCAAAATTAATTATAAAAAATTCAATAATTTCAAATAATCGATCACAATATTATGGGGCAGGTATTGCTTGTTGGGGCTCTGCTAATCCATTGATAATTAATAACCTAATATGCAACAACTCAGCAAGTAGCGTTGGAGGCGGAATGATGATTTATTCCAATTCAAGTCCTGTTTTAATTAGTAATACTATTGTAAATAATAATTCGAATTCATACGGTGGTGGAATGTATGCTGTTGGAACAAACGGTATGATAAAGAACTGTATTATCTATGGCAATAATGGGTCAAATTATGATCAAATTTATCCAACATCTTTATCAGTAGTATCATATTGTGATGTTGAAGACGGATATAACGGAACGGGAAACCTTGATACAATCCCACAATTTGTAAATCCAACTTCAGGTACAGGAAATAATTATAACGGATTAAACGCTGATTATTCTTTACAATCCACTTCACCACTTATTAATGTAGGAAATAATTTTACTTACAGTTCTTATTATCCTGAAGATATTGATATTGCCGGTAATTTGAGAATTGATGGTGAAACAATTGATATTGGTGCTTATGAATATATTTCATCAATGATAGGATGTGGCACACTTACTTCCGATACAACATGGTCGGAAAGTGTTATTTTAACTTGTGATTTAACAATAAATAACGGTGTAACACTTACTATAGAACCCGGTACAAAGATTAAAGTTTTAGGGCATAATAAAATTGAAGTTAAAGGACAGCTCCTTGCACAAGGAAATAAAGATAGTTTAATAGAATTTTCTGCTGTAAACACCTCTGAAGGATGGCAGGGAATACGTTTTTATTATACCTCATCTTCCAATGATAGTTCAAAGATTGAATATTGTATTATTAGAGATGGAAAAGCAACAGGTTCGGGATCGTATGAGAAATATGGTGGAGCTATTTTCGTTCGTTCTTTTTCAAAAATACTTATCAGAAATAATATTATTTCTAACAATTATGCTAATAGTTATGGAGGTGGAATTTATATTAGGTATTCTTCAGCAAAAATTATTGGAAATGTAATTGTAAATAACGAATCAGGTTCTAGTTATGGAGGTGGTTTATATGTTAATTCAAGCTCATCTTCCTATAATCCCAAAGTAATAAATAATACTATTGCTAACAACAAATCTACTTATAGAGGAGGCGGATTGTATAGCAGTACAAATTATGTTACACATAAAAATAATATTATTTGGGGTAATACAGCAAATCCTGCTTACAGCACAACATATCAAAATATTTATGCAAGTACCGTAAATAATGTTTCCTATTGCAATATTGAAGGTGGAGTTTACACAGGTACAAACAATATAAGTTCCGACCCAAAATTCAAAAATCCTACTGCAGGCTCCGGAAAGTCATATAATGGGACAAATGCTGATTGGTCATTGCAAGAAACATCACCATGTATTGATTCTGGTAGCACATCTGTTAGTGGTTTGGATTTGCCCCCTTTGGATTTAAACGGAAAAGTGAGAGTATATAACAGTAGAGTTGATATAGGAGCTTATGAAGACAAATCCTTTCTTACTGTATGTGGTTGGATTAGCTCCAACCAAACTTGGGATGCCAATACAATAAAAATAAATTGTAACACTACAATTGGAAGTAACGCTACGGTAACAATACCTGCAGGTACAACAATTGAATTTCAAGGAAATTATTTTCTAAGAGTTAATGGCAGATTATTAGCAAATGGTAATGAATCTGATTCTATTCTTTTTACAGCAAAAACACCTTCAACAGGTTGGGGCGGAATTTTAATAGATTCAAATAGTAAATATCATGATTCAACAATATTTTCATATTGTATTTTTGAATATGCAAAACGCACACCTCCGTCAAGCTACTATGAAGGTGGTGCTGCAATAAAGGTTAAAACTTTCAACAAAGTTCGCATATCAAAATCACGTTTTTCTGATAATGAAGTTAATGGTGCAACCACTGGTAAAGGAGCAGCAATATTTGCCTTTTCTTCAGATATACTTATTCAATATTGTAAATTTTATAGAAATGATGCATATAGGTATGGAGGAGCAATACATGGGCAGTACTTTGATGGCGAACTAATTAACAATATTTTCATTAATAATGAAGGATATTATGGCGGGGCATTATCTCTTACCTATTCTGAGGCTTCAATAAATAATAATATTTTTACAAATAATAACATATCCGGAAGTGGTAGTGGTGGTGCTGTTTATTATTCAGGATCTGACATTTCAACATTCAGAAATAATTTATTTGCAAATAATGACGGTGGATCAAGAGGTGGAGCTATTTATATTTCATCCGATTCAAAACCTAATTTTTATAATAATACTATTGCTAATAATACTGCGACTAAGGGTGGAGCTTTTTACTTAACCAGCAATGCTGACCCTACATTGAAAAACAATATTATTTATGGAAACATAGCATCTTCTGCCGGAGATCAATTTTATCTTTCTGATGTTAGTAGTGACCCTAAAATTTATTATTGCAATATTCAAGGTGATTCATCAGATTTTGAAGGAAATGGTTCTGGAATAAACTATCAAGGAGTTTATCAAAACAATATAAATGCATCACCTTCATTTGTAAATCCAACTTCAGGTTCTGGCAGATCTTACGATGGATATTCTGCTGATTTTGATATTAGCTCATCCTCTCCTTGTATTAATATGGGTACAATATCATCCGCTACTTTAAATTTACCAAGCAAAGATTTAGATGGTGAAGTACGTATATATAATGGACGAATTGATATTGGTGCTTATGAAAATCAAGACCCGATATATGCAGGATGTACAATTTCACAAAACACTACTTGGGATGCAGATACTATAAAAGTTATTTGTGATGTTACAATTAATAATGGAGTAACACTGACAATAATGCCAGGAACCTATGTCCAATTTATAGGTTATTATGAAATTGATGTTAAAGGATGCATCCTTGCAAAAGGAACTGCTGATGAAATGATAACTTTCACAATTTCTGACACAAATTATTTTCACGACATGGATTCAATTGACAGAGGAGGTTGGAAAGGTATTAGATTTAACAGTACATCAAGAACTAATGATACATCAAAAATAGAATACTGCAACATTCATTATGGTAAGGGAAAAAACTTTTCATCCTCTTATTATAACCACAATGGGGGTGCAATTTATATCTATAACTTCTCAAAAGTAATTATTGCAAATTGTAATATCTCCAAGAATATTGCTGCACGTTCAGGTGGTGCCCTTTATATAGAAAGCGGTAGTCCATTAATAATCAATAATCTGTTTACCAATAATAGTACTGTTAAAGGTAGCACATACCTAAGAGGTGGTGCAATATTCCTTGACGATGCAAATGCAACAATAACAAATAATACTATTGTAAATAATCATTCAAAATATGGTGGTGGTATTTATTTTATAGCTTCTGATGCTATCTTAAAAAATAATATTATTTATGATAATATTGATTATTACGCAAATAACTTTAGCTATTATAACGGTGAGGCTTATGTACTTTCTTCATCATCACCATCATTTTACAACAATAATATTAAAGGTGGTAAAAACAAAATAATCGGATACAGTCATATCGCAACTTATCTTGATAATATTAACGCAGATCCAGAATTTTCATCACCAAGTACAGGTGCAGGAATTGAATTTTATGATAAATCTGCTAACTGGTCGCTTCAGCAATCATCACCTTGTTTAAATGCAGGTACTAACAATGTCAGCAGTTCTATTATGGTACCTAAAGATATCGCAGGAAAAGACAGAAAAGTAGCAGATACTTTTGATATTGGTGCTTATGAAATTCAAATAAGTTATAAATTTATATCAACACAACCTACTGACAAAATTGCTTGTATTGGTAGTGCTAGTTCATTTACAACAGCTTCAATAATCCCTGTTAATTATCAATGGTATAAAAACGGAAATGCTATAAATGGAGCAACTAGTGCAACAATGATAAAAACAGGCATAACATTATCGGATTCAGGAGATTATCATTGTATAATGAGTAATCTTAGTGGAAGTATGAGTACAGACACAGCTTCATTAACAGTAACAATACCTCCAACAATAGTTTCCGACCCATCAAGCGTTTCTACTTGTATAGGAACATCTGCTTCTTTTTCCATTACTGCAACAGGAACATCTCCAATTACTTATCAGTGGTATAATTTAAACGGGCAAGTTTCAGGAGGTACAAATAGCACATATACAATCAATTCAGTTTCTCAAAATGATGTATCAACATATTATTGTGTTGCAACTAACGATTGTGGTTCCGACCAAAGTAACGGTGCAGGATTAACGGTAAAAACTCTTCCCGAAATTTCTACACTAACAAATACATCTACAATTTGTGAGGATGCAAGTAAAACATATACTGTTTCCGCTACAGGTGATCCTACACCAACATATCAATGGTATAAAGATGGAAGTAGTCTTCCCGGAGAAGTTACTGTTTCTTTAGATATTAATTCCGCATCATCAAGCGATGCAGGAAATTACTACTGTAAAGCATCAAATACTTGTGGATCGGATAGTACTAATATTACATCTCTAGTGGTTAATGAAAAACCTGAAATTACATATCAATCATCCAGTGCTTCAACTTGTGAGAATCAAAGCTTAACATTGAGTGTAACTGCAACAGGTGCTACTCCTTTATCTTATCAATGGTATAAAAATAATGCACAAATTGGTGGAGCTACAGGAAATTCATACAGCATAAACAGTATTAGTTCAAACGATGCTGCAACATACAAATGCAAAGTGAATAATAGTTGTGATTATGAATATTCATCTGATATTATTATAACAGTGAAAGATAATCCATCAATTACTACTCAACCATCAAATACAACTATTTGTGATGGCAGTACTGCTAATTTTTCATTAACAGCCACCGGTGCAGCCACTCTTACTTATCAATGGTACAATGATGATGGTTCTATAACAGGGGCGACTAATAATACTTATTCTATTTCTTCTGCGGATACTTCGGATGAAGGTTCGTTTTATTGTGTAGTTTCAAATTCTTGTAGTAATGTTCAATCTAATTCTGCTTTGCTAACTGTAAATGAAGCTCCTTCTATTTCTTATCAAACTGATAATTCTACTGTTTGTGAAAACCAAAGTATGACTTTTAATGTTAGTGCTACGGGTACTTCTCCTCTTTCTTATCAGTGGATAAAAAGTAGTTCAAATATTGGTGGAGCTACTGGCAATTCATATACAATCAATTCTCTTTCTACATCGGATGCGGCTACTTATAAATGTAAGGTTACTAACTCTTGTGGAAATACTACAAGTACCGGTACTGCTCTTACTGTTAAAACCGCTCCAAGTATTACTACTCAACCTACTAACAAAACTATTTGTG